>JAKADJ010000409.1 GCA_021820645.1 Bacillota bacterium | reverse complement strand
GATTGGAGGGAAAATCGGGAAACGGATACAACCACCAGCCAGAATTTGAGTCCTGTTCGGAGAATGGGCAATAGGGTACAATATGAGGGTCAAGATTTTGGAGGGGTAGCGTAATTGGTAACGCAGCGGTCTTGAAAACCGCCGCCCTAAAGGCTTGCAGGTTCGAGTCCTGTCCCCTCCGCCACTTTTAGTAGGCCTGCCTTATGGGACAGGCTATCTTTATTGGAGGCGATTTATCCCGTGGGACGTTTTACCTTGGCAAATTGTCACATTGTGGATGGGACGGGCCGCGATCAATTTACCGGATATGTAACGGTCTTGGATGACCGCATTGAGCATGTGGCGGCTACGCCACCACCTATTGCCGGTGCTCTGATCGACGCCGATGGCCTCATCGTAGCCCCTGGCTTTATCGATATGCATTCCCATTCCGACCTCACGCTATTCGCAGATGGACGTGCGGTCAGCAAAATTTCGCAAGGCATTACCTTAGAAATTATCGGCCAGTGTGGCATTTCCGGCGCCCCCTTATATGGACACATGGAGGATGAAGTCGGTAAATTTTTTGAAAAACATCGTCTGACTCGTCCCTATAGCACCATGAAAGAATATCTCGAGGCCATCGATATGCGTATTTCTGTCAATATCTTAGCTTTGATTGGCCATGGCACCTTGCGCCGGGGAGTGATGGGAGAGGGGGATGCACCAGCCACCCCGCAAGAAATTACGGCAATGCAAGAGGCTGTCGATGCAGCCATGAGGGCGGGAGCCCTCGGATTATCCACTGGGCTCATTTATCCCCCAGGCTGTTACACGCCAACGGAGGAAGTTATCGCCGTGACTCGTCCCATCGCACCTCATCATGGGCTTTACTTTTCTCACTTACGAAACGAAGGAGACACCTTGATTGAAGCGGTGGATGAGGCGCTCCGAATCGGACGAGAATGCGGAGTGGGCGTACAATTCTCGCATCATAAGGCTATGGGGCCCCACAACTGGGGAAAAACGCGAATAACTTTAGAGCACATCGACCAAGCTATCGCAAACGGTCAGGATGTCTATCTGGACCAGTACCCGTACGTGGCTAGCGCCACCTCCTTAACCGCCCTTTTACCGGATTGGGCCCTCATTGGTGGCGTGGAAAAAAGTCTGGCACGGTTTAACGATGAGGGTCTGTTGCAGCGCATTATGAATGAGACAGAAGCCAAGGAATCCCGCTTTGGCTGGGATCGGACACGAATTGGTACCGTCCGTGAGGGGCAAGATCGGGCATTACAGGGCAAGAGTATGGCCGAGATTGCCAAGCAGTGGCACGTGCCACCCGTTACGGCCCTGATAAAAATACTCCAAGATAACAAGATGCAAGTCAGCATGATCCGTTTTGGTATGGGTGAAGAGGATGTGGAGCGCGTATTTCGGCATCCACGCACGCTAATCGGCACCGATGGGGGTGGATCAGCTCCGGATGGTCCATTGAGCCAAGGCAATCCACATCCGAGGACCTACGGCACGTTCCCACGGGTGTTGGGGCAGTTTGTGCGGGAAAACCATTGGGTTTCCCTCGAGGAAGCAATTCATCGCATGACGGGTCTTGCCGCCCATCGGTTGGGACTTACTCGACGTGGGCGTCTCGCACCGGGTTATCTGGCGGATTTAGTCGTGTTGGATCCGAATCGAGTGGACGACACGGCCACCTTCGAGAACCCGCACCAGACGGCCCAGGGCATTTATCGCGTATACGTCAACGGGACGTTGGTGTGGCACGAGAACCGGCATACGGGGCATCTCCCAGGCCGATCCTTGCGATACCATGCTGAGCGTTAATTCCAGCGTTCTCTACTTGTCAATGAGTTGGCACGTATGGTACCATAGCGTGTGCCGTGGAGGGATACTCAAGTTGGCCGAAGAGGACGGTTTGCTAAACCGTTAGTAGGCTTAAAGCCTAGCGTGGGTTCGAATCCCACTCCCTCCGCCACTTCCAATCTATTGAAGTGGAGGCAAAAGCATTACCTTGCTTCATCATCCTTACGGTGCTAGAATAGGCAAGCTAACATGCGCCCGTAGCTCAGTGGATAGAGCGCCTGACTACGAATCAGGAGGCCTGAGGTTCAAATCCTCACGGGCGCACCATTAATTTTTAAGCACGGCAAGGGTTTCCGGGATTTCGCAGATTGGCGGAAAACATAGAAACAGACGCTTTGCTAACAGATTGCTAACAGAATTTTGCCTAGAGCAACCAACTACACCTAACGGGACTTGTTACTCCGGATCGTATTCGAGGTACGAGCCGGTTTTTTATTTTGCGTCGCGTTAGCCTTGATGGCACTTTCAACGACATCCTGGGCGGTCCGCGCACCAGCGTCCTTCAGTCCTGGAATCATATGGCTGTACAGATCCAACGTGATAGAAACGGAACTGTGGCCAAGTTGTTCGCTCACGACTTTTGGATGGGTGTTTCCCTCAAACATGAGCGTTGCGGCAGTGTGGCGAAGGTCGTGAAGCGTCGTGTCTTCCGATAATCCGGCATTTTTTAGTAGTATCTTCAAATGTTTGGTCGGAAAGTCGGGATAAAGCGGCGTTCCATCTTCCCTGCAAAAGACAAGGTCATAGTCTTGCCATAGATCGCCAGCACGCCGCCGTACGTCATTTTGCCTGGCGTGATGCGCTTCAAGTTCTTCCACCACCCGCGGCGGCAGGGCCACGGATCGTCGAGAGCGCGCAGTTTTAGGCGTAGACCACATCGGCCCGTCGGGCCCCTTTATCCATGTCTGTCTGATGACCGCACGTGCATTCTGCCAGTGGATGTCTTGCCACCGGAGGCCTAGTGCTTCACCGCGACGAAAGCCGGTCAGGATGAGGAGCCACCACAGTGCCGGACGTTCGTCGCCCTGAATTTGTTCAATGAAGCAGGGCATATCGCCCGACATTAGAGGCTGTCGCTCCTTCTGAACGAGCTT
>JAKADJ010000408.1 GCA_021820645.1 Bacillota bacterium | reverse complement strand
CTCATACATTGCGATTTCGGCGCGTCGCAACAGGGTAGTTGCGGTATCATGAGGTTCGGACCACGCCAGCCCAGCACTGGTGGCAGGGCCCCCTTGGGGCCACGCCCGGGCCATCGAATCCATAACATTTTGCGTGGTGTCGCCGGGTTGGGGAGAAAAAATAACGACAAACTCATCCCCGTAAAGGCGAAACGCGGTAGCTGGACGCGGAGTAGACCAAGCGTCGACTACCGCTTGTAACGCGGCGGCCATACCACGGATCGCCTCATCCCCGGCATCGTGACCCGCTAAGTCATTGATTGACTTCAATCCATCCATATCACAGTATATGAGCCCGGTCGGGATGTGGTGGCTCAAGCGTCGGGTCAGACGATCATCCAAAGAGTGGCTATTGAAGAGTCCGGTTAAAGTGTCGTGGCGGCGTGTTAATTCTTGTTCGAGGGTGGCTGCCGCCAGCGACACAAAAGGAGCGACCAATTGGGCGGTATAGGGGCTTGGAACCTTGCCGTCCATCGGATCATCGGCGGTGATATTTCCCATCATCACGTGTTGGGACGAGAAGAGAGGAATAAAAATCATGTCGTCGGGGTGCCAACCTTTGCCGTGGTTGGGGGTCGATGACGATAAGAGATGTTCCGTTAAGCGACTGTCGATGTCCGAATGGTGAACATAATAGAGTCCGCCCAAATCCATGGCGGAGCGGCGGATCCTGGCATATTCCTCTTGTTCTAGGGTATCGTGGTCAAATAGCCATTGCTGTTCATCGGCGGATAGTCCCGCGTATCCAAAAATTTTTTCGCCATAGCTGGCGCGGTAGAGTTGGACCACGACGCGATGAAAGAGCCCCGCATTGACCCAAGCCCGGGCAATGAGCGATAGTTTCCCTTGAAGCGAGGGCTCGCTGATGATATCCCGCGAGGTATCGAGGAAGATACGTAAGATGCTATCCGGTTGGCTCACGATCGCGCTACCTCCTGCGGGTTTCATGATATGCATCAATTCGCGATCCAACAAAAAAATCCTGCTCGGCACGCGCCGACAGGATACGACCTTTCTGCAGTAGACTCATTGATCTGAAATTGGTGGAGGCGAGGGGAGTCGAACCCCTGACCTTCGACTTGCGATGCCGACGCTCTCCCAACTGAGCTACGCCCCCACAACGACTTTTGATTATACGGTCCGCCGTACTTCGTGTCAATGGATGGCGCGCTCAGGTTCGAGTTTTATAGAAGTTTGACAGCGCCGGTCGTGGGATACCAATTATTGTCCTCAAAATTTTTTAACAAAAAAGCAGGAGACTAAAACTTGAAGGCGAATGTTAAAGTGGAGTAAAGTGGAGTGAAGTGGAGGTGAGTGGAATGATGATGGGTGAATCTTCCCATTCTCTGGATGACAAAGGACGCATCATCATTCCATCACGTCTGCGTGAAGACTTGCAAGACCGTTTTGTGATGACCAAAGGGTTGGATGGATGCCTATTTTTCTATCCAATGGATGAATGGCGCACCATGGAGGAACGCTTAAAGGCATTACCGATGACGAATGCCAACGCACGTGCGTTCGCGCGACTTTTTTTAGCGGGAGCTCAAGACGTTGAGGTCGATCGTCAATATCGGATTACGGTTCCTCCGCGGCTTCGAGAGTATGGAGCGGTGGAAAAAGATGTCGTGCTGGTGGGCGTTAGTAACCGGGTCGAATTGTGGGCCGAGGAGCGATGGCGCGCTTACCAAGACACGGCGCAGGCCGGCTATGAAGACGTTGCGGAAAAAATGGGAGATTTCGGGTTTTGATGGTAGGGAGTGAAGTCATGGTGACGTTTAGCCATATTAGCGTCATGCCTCACGAGGTGATTGCTCACTGGGTGCCGGACCCAGCCGGGTTATACGTTGACGCCACGTTAGGTGGCGGGGGGCATTCACACCTGCTCTTGTCCGCATTTCCGCATGCCCGCCTGATTGCCATTGACCAAGACCCGGTGGCGATTGCGGCAGCCCGGAACCGATTAGAGCCGTTTGGTGGTCGCGTGGATTTTCGGTGCGGCAATTTCCGGGATATGGCCTCGTTGCTAGCCGTGGACGAACGTCATGCCATTAATGGGGTTCTGTTCGATCTAGGCGTTTCCTCGCCGCAGCTCGACGTCACTGAGCGCGGTTTCGGCTATCAAGATCCCGACGCTCCGCTCGACATGCGCATGGATCCCACCAATCCCGTCACGGCTTTTCGGTTGGTCAATATGAAGTCTAAAGAGGAAATCACCGAAGTGCTTACCAAGTGGGGAGAAGAACGCTGGGCGTCACGGATCGCGGATTTTGTCGTGCGCCATCGGGAACGCGAGCCAATTCGAACGACCGGGCAGTTGGTGGAATTAATCAAGGCGGCAATTCCAGCATCGGCGCGGCGAACCGGAGGTCACCCCGCGCGGCGGACCTTCCAAGCTTTGAGGATTTGGGTGAACGACGAGTTAGGCGCACTGAGTGCAGGGCTCGAGCAAGCGAGGGAGGCGGTGCGTCCTGGGGGGCGTATCGTGGTAATTTCTTTCCAATCGCTGGAGGACCGGATTGTTAAGCACACGTTTCGAGGCTGGCACGACCGAGGCGACGGGACCGTGATCACGCGTCGGCCGTTGACCCCAGGTGATGAGGAAATAGGAGAAAACCCTCGGTCTCGGTCGGCCAAGTTACGAGTGTTTGCTCGGGCAACAGAGGATCATAGAGTCAGCGAAGCTAAGTAGCTCGGTAAGGATTTTCGGGGTGCTATTACAGGAGGATTTTATCGTGGTCAATAAACAAGAAACGTCGTATCAGGTGATGACTGAAGGCAATTTGGCCAGAACTTGGGAGAAGAAACTCCGGACCAAACCCACACCACCCAAACCCCGTCGTCAGTTTAATAAAGTGGCTCGTGTGGTGCTTTGGGTATCTTTGGTCTGGGGCATGGGGATTGCGGCTACCGTGCTGGC
>JAKADJ010000407.1 GCA_021820645.1 Bacillota bacterium | reverse complement strand
TTTTACGGCTCGGGGTGCCGGCTTCCCACAAGAGCAGGTGCACATGCGGATTATTTTCATGGTGTTGATGCCGGTGGACCGCCGCAATCCATTGAACTTTTTGGGGATCCAACCTCAGTTCTTGAATCATTTGTGCGACGACCGGCTCAGAGCCCTCTTCCCATCCGGCTTTGGTCAACAGTCCTCCGCCCATGGCGATGGCGTCTTCTTCACCAACACTGGCAATAATACGCCAAACCGGGCCTTGGGCCTGTAAGATGGATTGTTGTGCGGCTTGAGGTCGGTCGGCCAGATTGCCGAAGTAGCCCAAGCTGCCTGCCCGTTCTCCGGCATATTGCGCGTGAATGGCGGCGCTTTCTAAACTTGACCGGTCCGGCCCGTCTTCCACCAAGAGTTCCTGTTTGTCGGCCGAACCCATGTAAGCCACATGATGTGCACCCGATCCCAAGCTGTGGGTTGCCGTGCCGTCGGCGGTGTAGAAATGTAGGCGGAAGATGAAGGGTTTCTGCGGCATCCGGTCCCACCCCCTGGATTTCCCTCCCCTTAAAGGGAGAAGCATAGCCGATGGAATTATTCGTCGTCCCCATCGGCGGTTAGATCGTCATATTCTTCGCTCTCATCCGAATCCGTGAGCCATGGGGGTAGGTCTTGGTCACGCGCAGGCCGTTCCACCCAAGCATATTGCCGACGGATACGGGGATCCTCAAAGGCCTGAAGGGATTCCGCCAGAGCATCCTCGACATCCAATTGGACTCGCTGTCGGGCCAAGTCTTCGGGTAACCCCTCCGTACGTTGGAGCGTATCCGTCCTCCATTCTTTTAGCAGAATCAGCACGGCTTGGGCGTGAATGGCTGCGAAATTGGCCGCGACGGTCGTTTTTTCTGTGCCTTGCTCGACCATTTGCCGGAGATGACCCGTGGGCCAATTTGCGACATCTACTTGAAGCTGGTGGGTCAAGGCCTGCAGCACATAACGGTTCAAACTCAGGCCGCGCCGCCCGGCCATGGCCCGGACGACATCGGCCATCTCATGGTCCATGCGCACTTTCCACTCTTCATCGTGCGCCATCGTTAGGGGTCCTCCTCAAAATCGTCATCACGTGCCGACAGATTGCCATCGCGCAACTTCCGTTGTAGGCGTTGCGTCGCGCGTTCCCGCAGCATCCGCTGATATTTTTGATAGGGTGCTGTGGCTTTCTCCTTGTCCTCACCGTATTGATGCTCATGGAGCATCCACGCCTGTTGCTGCCAATTTTCCGCATTAAACGCGGCATCCATGGCGGCGATAAAAGCCAAAGGTTCCATATGCAACTGCTCAAACTGGCGGAGGTCAATCAACAAATCCCGGATGGTGTCTATGCCATTTAACGGATCCAGTCCGGCGCTGGCGGCTTTCCGCAGTTCTTCGGCCACGGACGTGTTATGTCTCACAGCCCGGGCTTTCAAGGCCGCATACAAGGCATCCGACACCCATAACTTGACTTGCTGTCCGGCATGCCTATCGATGAGACTTTTTACCATAAATGGGGGCTCCTTTCTGCGGTCTGGGGACCGGGGGACTCGTGTGGGGACCCCAAAAAATGGTGTGGTTATGCGATTATAGTACCGGCTGGGGTCCCCACTTTGCGTTGGCAAATGACCTTGATGTCCCCAGGTGTGGGGACCGCTTGCATCTTGAGCTTACGCGAATTTCCCGTGGCACTGCCACGGGGGTGGGGACACTTTCCCCTTATCCTGTGTAGTTTTTAGGAGGGCGGATCATCGGGGGTGAGCGGCAGCATGAAATGGCCCAGGGAGATGTCATCGCCCCAAGGGTCTAGCGAAATTCCCCGATTCAGGGATTGCCCATCCGGCCCGGTGTCGACACCAGCCAATTGGGCAATCCGGGTGATGGCCCGGTCCTCATCCCCGTGCTCCTGAAACCGCAGGTACCCAAACCAGCCAATGGTACGCCCGCAAGATTTGCATTGACCCACCTGACGTCCTCGCACCATGTAAAAACTGCCTTGCCGTCTACACCGGGGACAATGCGCATACCAGCTGGCCCCGGATTGAGCCACGGTAAACCCGACTAAATCGCCAAAGATTTGTATGTGCGACAAATGGGGATAAACCCTGTCGTTGAGCCACTGAGCCAAGTCTGGCCGCAGTTTCGCCATAACCATCACGCGTCCTTTCTGGCATCCGCATAGTAGTACGCCCTTCCCCACGGGAATTTTTGGGGAAGGGGGGAGACGGGACCGGGTTCTGCCCGGTTCGGTCGGGGGGATGGGGATCCTAGTGCGCGTCCGTTTCGAAGCCGCCTAGCAATGCGTGCGTAATGGCAGTTTTTTGAGCCGGATCTTGGAGACGTACTTGCAAGGTTGACGGCTTTGGGGTTTTCTCGGCGGCATCCGATCCCGCGAGTGCTGGATGGTGCTCCAAGGCCTGGGCTAATAGGTTGACGGCTTGGGTGAGATCGGCCCAATCCTGCGTCCCGAATTCCCGGCGTAAAACCGCGCATATACGAGCATTGCGCTCCCCGGGCGGGATCCGGCCCAAGGCGGCCAAGACCTGCGCATCCGTTTCCGTGTCGAGTCTAATGGTCACACGCTTAATCACAGCCTACCTCCTCACCCTGTGGCGTCACCATCAACCCTTTTTGGGATAAGGCTTTGAGGCCAATTTATGGGGTTTTGTGACGCCACTTTGGCGTCACGTTGTCCATTGTTACCGGTCAGTGACGTCACTTTGGCGTCACGCCGTGCCTCAAAATAACCTCAAGCCCGCATGGGGTCAGGCTTAAGGGGTGACGTCACCAAGCAAGTCCAAATATCCGTGAACATTGGCCCACTGGGCATCCGCCAACACCTGAATCGGCCCTAATGACGACAGATACGATTGCAACGTCAGAGCTCCCCCGCCGGCTAAAAACACGACATCGAATTTCGCTTGGAGGTCATCCCACGTGGTTGCCAAATGACG
>JAKADJ010000406.1 GCA_021820645.1 Bacillota bacterium | reverse complement strand
CAAAACCGCATCCCGTCGTGGATTATTGGGGGAAAATTCTTTTTCCGCTGTCCTTAAACCTTTGTCCCTCAAGGCTTCCAAGACAGCGCAAAAGGCTCGGTTCCGTTATGGGACTTTTGTTCGCACGGACCTTGATTGGCCTGGGTTCCGGCGCGGATTATGTGTTGTCTCCGTTGATTATGGCAGAGCATTCCAATGCCAAAGACCGGGGCAAAATCTTCGCCTTGGGATTTGGTCTGATGTGGAGCCTGGGATCGGTGACCGCGTCCTTGCTTTATATTGTCTTAATGGCGGTACGCGTGTCGCCGGATCTGGTTTGGCGCATCGTGCTCGCCTTTGGTGCCGTGCCCTCCGCCTCCGTCATCTACCTCCGGCGGAAAGTTCCCGAAACCGCACGGTACTTGGGGCGGATTGCCAACCAACCGGTGGCCATGGAACAGGTCATCCGGCAAGCGAATCCTCAGGATACCATGCCCGTCGCCTTATCCCCATCCTTATAAAGATAACACCACACCGGCCGCGTATTTTAAAGCCCTCGCCCGGCCGATTTTCGTCGCCTCGCTGTTGTGGTTTCTGTGCGACGTGGTAGGTTATTCCGGCAATTTATTCGGCCCGTCGTTGTTGGCCAAAGGCGTGGGGTTGTCGGCCGGAACCTTCGGTTTGGTGATGTTCTTGGTGTTTGCTTTACCCGGAAAAGCCCTTGGCACCTGGTTGATTGACCGATGGGGCCGCAAGCCTTTGCAGATTTGGGGAGCCATTGGACAAGCCGCGTCCCTCCTTCTCTTTGCCTGGCTGCGGCAACCGCTGTTGCTGTTACCGATGTTGGGTCTGATCATCTATGGAATGAATAATCTCCTCGGCTCGTTTGGTCCCGGTTTGGTGTCCACGTCGGGAATTGTCGGGGTCGAAGTCGCCCCCACGAAGATTCGGAGCCTCGTTCAAGCCATTACCGTCGCGTCGGGCCGCATCGGGGCGTCACTGACGGCGTTTGTGTTTCCGGCTTTGTTTAAGCAATTCGGCGAAGGGTTTGCCATCATCTTTTTGGGCGGGCTGACGATTGTCATCGCCCTCGTGACCCAGTGGGGCATGCGCGAAGCGAAACAACTCCCTCTCGAACGGGCCGCACAAGAATCGGTCCCGCTCTGGTCCCCCGCGATGATGGAACAGGAGGAGAGTTAACGGGGGAACTCTCTGCGATCGGTTGCGGAGTTCTCCACGCAATCTCAAGCAGAACCCGGGGGCTGAGGGGAAAAAAGGGCATTCCTGGGAAACACAAGCCAAGCTTATGTTTCCCAGAAACCTTTTACAGAAGTGGAGGATAAGGATGTTTAGGGCGATAGTTTCCGCTCCGCTTCAAGATAAAGCGACGCGGGCGAATTAATGACTATGGACTCTTCCTCTGCCACCTGCATAATCATAGGCTCACATCCGACCCGGTGCACATCGCGAAGTCGTGAAAGGCGTCGCAGAGTGATCAGCACCGGACCCAAGACAGTATGGCTGATTCACCAGCCTCGTTCCTTGCCGTATTCATTGACCTACAATTGCGGCCGGACTTCAGGCCCGTTGGGGATGACGACGTGCACGTCTGGGAGCCGGAGAATCTCTGACGTAGCCGGTCCCAAGACGCAGCAATTGGCCCCATTTGCCGAGAGAGTCATCTTGCCGTTCCCGACCGTCGACACCAACCTTTAATCGAATTTTAATGGCAGCTATCGCACAACCTTCATATTCGCAAGTTTCCATGATAATGATGTCCATCGCATGGTTGACAATTTGCACACTTCACCCAGGAGGTTTGATGATCATGAATCCGGTTTCCCAGAAATTCTCACGCACGGTCCTTCCTATCGCGGGAAGTCTCTCAGTGATCTTAGCTGGGTGTGGAACGACGTCAGCAGCGTCGACCTCGGCCAATGCTCGTCATGCCCAGGTCGTGAATATCACCTACTGGGCCGGCCACAGTTCCGGAGCCCTGCATACAGCCGTCGTGGCCGAAGTGGCCCAATTCAACAAGACCCATCCGACAATTCATGTGACTTTTGAGCCCAAAGGGGCCTCACACCACGGGCTTGCGGCATTTGAATCCGGACAGGCGCCCAACGTGGGGATGGTCAGCGGATATATTGTTCCTCAACTGGCTCAGGCCGGTGCTATTTTGCGCCTGAATTCCTATGTCAAAGGACCTCACGGGCTGTCTTCCAGCCAGATCCGTCAACTGTACTATCCCGTGGTCTGGAACGACATGATAGAGCCCGACGGCAGTCAATACCTGATGCCGCTCGAAAAAAAATCACTCCTTGTCATCTACTACAATGAATCATTGTTTAAAAAGGCCGGCATTACCAGTCCGCCCCGCACATGGGCTCAGGTAGGTCAGGACGCGGCCAAAATTACTGCGCTGGGACCCTCCTACCATGGTATTGCCTGGACTCCGTCCTTGTCCCAGCTTTTTGATATGGTTCAGGCCGACGGCGGCAAGGTCTTCCCAACCCCGACCCACCGCACCGCGTTTGCTGTGAACAATCAGGCGGCCATTAACGTCGTGAGCATGCTGCGTTCCTGGGTTGCCAAGGAAGACATGATTATGACTTCCGGCTATCAATATCAGCTCGACTTCGGAACCGGAAAAGTCGGCATGGTCATCGACGCCTCAGCCGGATACACCTATGACAAAGGCTCCGTCGGCGGAAAGTTTCCGATGGGCGGGGTGCCGGCACCCTCGGGTTCATCCGGCAAATCCTCGCAATATATCGATGGCGCTTCTCTGGTCATGTTTAACGTCGGCACACCCGCACAAAAGAATGCATCGTGGACATTTGTCAAATGGCTTTCATCCCCGTCCACCAATGTCTATTGGGATGAACACACCAATTACCTCCCCTTGGGACCCCAGGAATATCGAATGATGCAATCCTACTACAAAGAGCATCCGGCCCAGGCAGCCAGTTACAGCAATCCCGCACA
>JAKADJ010000405.1 GCA_021820645.1 Bacillota bacterium | reverse complement strand
TGCCTGCGATCCAAGAGAAAATCGAGGGCGTAGCGACAAAAACCTTATATGTAAGGAACAACCTGGAAGTGCTGCAAATGCCGATGCTTACCGCTTACAATCAGGAGGCTGGCCAACAATGAGTACACCAAGCGTGGCTGTCATCATCCCCGCCTATAACGTTCAAGACTATGTCGTGCGCGCGGTCGAGTCGGCTTTGACCCAAACGCTGCCTCCCCAAGAGATTATTGTGATTGACGATGGTTCCACTGATGCGACGGGAGATCGTGTGCGGGCCATGAGATACCCAAATGTCCGGGTAATCGCGAATCGTTCCAACCAGGGTCCTTCCGCGTCCCGAAATCTTGGCTTTCGGGTAGCGAAAAGCGACTGGGTTGCCCTCCTCGATGCGGACGACTGGTGGGATCCCCAAAGGCTGGAGAACCTAATTGCTGTGGCTCAAACGCATCAGGCGGACATTGTTGCGGACAACCTGTGGCTGATCGAGGATGGCGTGGAGAGGCCGTGGGCGACCGCTAAATCCCCTTGCCACGGCCAGGTGGAAACAGTGACGATGGCAAGCCTAGGAAAATTTGATTATGGCATTTTGCAGCCTCTGTTCAACCGCCATTTTCTTGAGCAATTTGAGATTTTTTACGATGAGTCCTTAATGCATGCCGAGGATTTTGCCTTTCTCTATGAGTGTTTGACACACCGACCGAAGATGGTGGTGACGCGCAGACCTTTCTACTATTATCGGCACCGCAGCCGCTCGTTGGCCACCCAGCGCATGGATGCCTATCCCCAAGGCATTGCTGCGTTGAAGAAATTGCAAAACCATGCCAACCCTGATGCTTGCGCGGTCTTGAAAGTACGCATCCGCGATTTGGAGCGGGGATACACGTTGGTGAAAATCCGCCACTTCCATGAAACCGGACAGCAGGGAGCGATGATTCGGCTGGCACTCACCAAGCCGTTGCACGCTGGGTGGATTTTGTATCGATTGCCGTGGATGGTGATCCGGCGAGGGCGCAAGTTAGCGATTCGTCGTGCCACAATGCTTCAAGGGCAGGATTGATGAACGGCGCAGAGACCCCGGCCGCCCGTCGCCTCACCTTCAATGTGGGTATCACTACGATCGGTCGCGTGGGGCAGAGTGCGTTGGGATTTTTTGCTGTGGCCTACATGGCCCGGGTCCTGGGACCGGCTAGCTTTGGCCTCCTCAGCTATGCGGGGGCCATGTTGACCTATTTTTCGGTGCTGTCGTCTATGGGAATCCATACTTTTGCGGGGCGGACCACGGCTCAAGCCGATGATCGGAGTGCCGCGGTGGGCCAGATGTTATCTGTCTTGGTTATCTTGGCCGCCTTATCCTTTGGCATTCTCGTAGCGGCCACGCCCTTTCTGCATCTCACGATGCAGCAGCGCATTATTCTGGTCGTCAGTGGGGTAGAGATTGTCACGGGAGTAGGGCGCATTACATGGGCGTTCTCTGCCGTAGAGCGTATGGTGGTGCCTACGATAGCCGGGATCTGCGGGACTCTAGGGCGGCTCGGATTTGTGCTGTTTTTGGTGCACGGTCCTAATGGGCTGGTCTGGGCGGCACTGTCGACTGGGTTGGCTGGTTTAATTGCGTCCATCATCGAAATTGTCGCGTTTGTGCGCATCATGCCGATACGGCTGCGATTCTCCCTTAACCTGCTTCTGGATACGGTTCGAAGAAGCCTTCCAATGACCGTGTCTTTGATCATGACCAGCATTTATGGCAGTTGTGACACGATTATGCTGGGGTACCTGAAGGGCGCGCAGGATGTGGCATTTTATGGGGCCGCCTACAAGCTGACGGGATTCCTCGCGAACGTTAGAAATACCTATACCCAAACGAGTCTTCCGATTGTAGGGCTCATGTATAAGAAGAGTCCAACTGCGGTTGTGGGGCTCGTCCAGAGGAATATTCACTTGGCACTGGCTGCAGCATTCCCGATCGTGTTAGGGGGGTGGATCACAGCCCCCGCGCTCATTCACCTAATCTTTGGGGCTTCATACGCGAATGCGCTCTGGCCGTTTCGCATATTGCTGTTATCTTGGTTTCTGAGCGTGGCAGGGGTTCATTACAGCAACACACTTATCGCAACCAATAGCGAGCGGTCGTTTAGCCACGCAGTAATAGTGGGTGCAATAATAAATGTTGCGAGCAATTTTTGGGCGATACCTCGGTACGGGATAGTTGGAGCGGCAACAGCTTCTTTGATTACCGAATGCATTGTACTGGCATACAGTGTCGTGGCAACGGGTAAAAAGCTCGGGTATTACGGACCTCGTCTCGGCATCATGGCGCGGATACTGTGGAACAGCATGATTATGTCCGCGGCGATTCTCTTTCTGATTCGATTGAGAATCGGCATCATGCTTGTAGTATTCATGGCGATCGTCATCTATGGACTTCTAAGCTTGGTCACGCGAGTGATTGGTGACTTGGGAATCACTCAACGTTTAGCTAAGACTAGAAAGTCTTCCCTCAGTTAATGCACGAGGTATTGTGCATCACCCTGCTACCGGATCCCCGACTCACCCCGAGATCATTCTAGTCATGGCCTGTCCGTCTCGATTACCTTGATGGCGGGAGGTGCGTCATGTCGAGACTTCGAGTCATGTTTTTGAGTTCGGCGATCGCAGGGCGTAGTGGTGTTTCAAATGTGGTGCCTATCGTGGTGAACGGACTTGCGAACCGAGGCTACAGCGTGTCCACGGCGCTGGCTGGCCCATCGGAAGACCGCACGTGGGAGAAGTCACTATCGAACGTCCACGTCGGTCCTCAAAGGCCCGCCGGCCATGGATTGCTGAGCAGTCCGGTGTCTATGGCACGATGGTTAACCAGTGTCTTGGATGCAGAGGATCCGTCAGTCGTTGTTGCGATGAATATTCAGGCTGTGGGATTGGCCAAATATGCGCAGATCGTCACAAGAAGAAAGTTTGGGATTGTGTCTTGGTT
>JAKADJ010000404.1 GCA_021820645.1 Bacillota bacterium | reverse complement strand
ATCGCCCCGCCCCCATTGTGCCAGCCTTTCGGGATGTCTACACCCTCTTGTGGGAGGAGGGCATCGTCGCCGACGTATCGATCATCGAGCCCCCGGCACGCGGGGACTTTTGGCGGGATCCTGAAAAAATGCTCGACGGGTTTGCGACCCTGTTGGATCTGTCGACGGAGACGGAGCGGGCACAACTGGCAGCTCTCCTACGAGAACGACTCACCGCACCAGACGCGAGCGTGACCCGATCGCGCCATCGGTTGGCGGTGGTCTCCTGGACTCCGGATTCCCCGTAATGTAGAGAGGGGAGAACGCCTTTTCGAGCCGAGGACGGGTAAGGGTGGACGCGACAGGAGGTGGTCACTAATGACAGCGATGATGTGGGGGAGTGGCCTCCTATGGTTGATTCTCAACATAGGCTTAGTGGCCGGAGTCTGGTGGTGGTGGACACAGTGGGGAGCGCCTGACCGCCCCGACGATCCGTTCGCGATCTTGCGTATTCGGCAAAACCGGGGAGAAATTTCGGTGCGCGAATATGAGCAGATCCGGGCCTTGTTGGAGGACGGACAGGAAGGTCCCCACGAGCGTAGCCGATGACCGCGGGATCCGCATCGATGCGGAACGAACAAACACACGAGGAGTGGATGAGCATGAAACATCATGGCGTTGCAGTGGACCTGTTGGGGGCCACCATTGACGCGATTCAAGAGAATCCCGATTTGGCCCGGTTTCAGTTTCGGTCCCGGACCCAATGGGTTCACGGGGGACATGCCGAAACCCATATTCAATCGTTCGCGGGTGCGGGGCAAGAAGACTCCTCTCGCCCGGTGCCGTTCGTCGTGAGATCCGATGAACCCTCGGTCCTGTTAGGAACGAACCAGGGACCGAATGCCGTCGAACTCTATCTCGCAGCCTTAGGATCGTGTTTGACGGTGGGGATTGCGTACAACGCCGCGGCCCGGGACATTACCCTCCAAACCCTGCGTATAGAAATCGAAGGGGACATCGATCTGCACGCCTTTTTAGGCCTCTCGGAAACCACGCGGCCCGGATATGAAGGGATTCGCGTGCGCTATCAGGCGGAGTCGGATGCCTCGTCAGACCAATGGGCAACGCTTATGGCTCATGTCAAAAAGACGTCACCGGTCTTAGACATGGTGCGACATCCCGTGCCCGTCACTTGGGTTCAGGACTAGCGAAGGAAAGTAAACGTCAACCGTCCCCGAGCCTCGGCACAACGCGCACCCGAGGCTCCGGGGGGCGTGGACGGGTGTCGACGGAGGGCGGTCCGATGACGACGATGCGCGAAAAGGAGGATAAACATGTACATTCCACGGCTTAATCCGTATGCATTTGAAATTGGGCCCTTCGGCGTGCATTGGTACGGCATTTTCATGGTTATGGCGATTTTAGGAGGTTCGTATTACCTGATTGAGCGAGGGAAACAAGCCGGGTACGACCCCGATGGCCTTTCCAATGTCCTGCTGTGGACAGTGCTCTGGGGGGTCATTGGGGCCCGGGTTGTGTTCGTGTTGGCCAACGATCCGCAATGGATTTGGACCGACCCACTCCAAACCTTAAAAATCTGGCAGGGAGGCCTGGCGATCGATGGAGCACTACTTTTTGGGCTCCTTGCATTTTGGAGGCAGTTGAAAGACCGCCCCATTTTATTCAATCACATCATGGATTGGGCTGTACCGGGTATTGCGCTCGGTATTTTTATGGTCCGAATTGGCAATATCTTTGACCATCAAGTCTTGGGCCGGATGACAGAACTTGGGTTTGGGCGGTGGCCAGAACAACTGTGGGGCTCGTTCATTGGCGTGTTTCTCCTTGTTCGTTATTTTTGGCTTGAGCGTCGCAAAACGCCGCCCCCGGGGTATCAATTTTGGTCGGCGATGTTTTACTATGCCATTTTACGGGGGGTTATTGGCGAGACGACCCGGGACAACCCTTTATACCTCTGGCACTATGTCAATGCCCATTGGGGCATTGGGTTCACGACCCTGATGCAGCTCTTTACGCCCCCCATTTTAATTTTCACCGGACTGATGATGCGCCGAACCTGGCGCGCTTCGGCCCGTCAACTGCCCCAGATCTTTCGCGATCATCCCGAGCCGGTGTTGGTTACCCAACAGGCGAGTGGGTTGCCCGGCCGGAGGTTGCTGTGGGTGGTAGGGGCCGTCAGCATGCTGGGAGCGATTATCTTTTTCTTCTTGCACCTTCCCGAAATTGGAGGGTATTTGCTGGGGGCGGGTCTGGTGTTTGAGGTGATCACCATCGGGTGGCATCAACGCTATGACGTGGTCCACGACGAAGCGCCGAGCGGATTTGCTCCTACCGGAGAAGTCTATCCGAATCCCGGTACATCCCATCCGGTTGCCGTGTGGGCCCACGGGATTCGACGGTTGTATGTGAAGACATCCGACATACCACCGAGTCAAGAAATCTAGATCTTGTTAGCCTTATAATCGCGTCGTATCTTCCGGCATGGACTTGGTGAGAGTTCCTTCCCGGGTGCGCGGTGTGGTTGATTTAATCTAGGGGGACCCACTGAGCGCCATCATCTTGGGCTATTGGCCTTCCAAGAAGGATGGGAATCTTTTCGGTACGCCTTCGTCGATGTTCCGTGATATGTCTAACGCCTGTTCTCTGGGCATGGTCAATTTTGACCGGGGCCCGCTTTCAGAGTAGCATTCTTTGGGGGAGGTGGGCATATAACAACCGATGTAATCAGCAGTGTTCGGGGATGCGTGTTCAGAGGGAGGCCGACTCGATGTCATACCGTCGCATAAGGCCATCTCAGACACCTTTCGTGATCGCTGTGGAGGTTTCGGGTCTCGGTTGGATCGTGGTTTCCGCGTTGATCGCTATTTCATTTTTGGCCGCAGTCCTGGTGGTTCTCAGCATCACGTTGGGGGTGAAGGTTTTGGTGTCTCGACCATGGATCCCATGGTGGGGGGCACGCTGGGAGGGTCTCT
>JAKADJ010000403.1 GCA_021820645.1 Bacillota bacterium | reverse complement strand
ATCGGCTAGAGTTCATTGAAAGGAGGTGATGCACGATGATGTGGGCGAAGAAGCCGGAGAACGTCCGGAACGTGGAAGTCAAGAACGCCGTTTGTGGTGGCGGCTGCTAAATGACATGACGCCCTCGTTGTTCCGTCTATTAGGGATGAGAATGAAGAGGCCCCTCTTCGTTCTCATCCTAATGTTAAGATAGGGTAGTGCTAAATTTTTATTCAAGGGAGGATGCTGATTCGTGCCTCGCGCTTTTCGCTGGATTCTTGTCGGTCGGTTTGCAACTCGGATCGGGGATTATATGTTTTTGCCAGCAATCTTGGCTGCTAGCCAACATTACCCGTGGGTGATTCCGTTGATTGGTCTAGCATTCTATTTTCCGCCGTTTGTTTCGGCACCCTTGGGCGCTTGGGTGGATCGAGGATTTCACCGTCGACTCGCAATTGGGGCCGATGCCTCTAGCGGATTGGCCATTGGCATTCTCATTATAGCACTCCTATGGGCGCCTCGAGATATCCCGCTGGCGTTGCTTCTAGCGGTGTTTATCAGCGAACTTTCAAGCACGCTCTATTCGTCGGCTAGCAACCGCATGATTCGCGACTTCATCACCGACGGTTTTTCCAGCACGAAAGCAGGTTCATGGATTGATACCGCCAATACCGCCGGGCAACTCGTGGGCCTCCTCGCCGGGTTCTTCGGTCTCGAGATATTCCGGACGCTTCTTCCGGTGGCAATCGTCAATGCTGCGTCATTCGGCGTGTCGCTGATCACCACGATGTTTGTGGCGGTGCCAGCTCTCGAGCATCCGGTAGTTGAAAAGTTTAGTCGGTCCATTATAAACGGATTTCGCATTTTAATACAAAAACGTTTGTTGTTCGCTTTGGCGCTCAGTGCTGCGGTGATGAATCTCGGGGGTTCCGCTTTTTTGACGATGCTCGCTGTGTGGGAGCGGGCCGTGGTACCGCACGACACCCAGTGGGGTTCGGTCGTCATTATTGCATGGACGGTGGGAGGCATGGCGTTTAGCCAAGTCACGGCCCATCTCAAGAGATTGCCGAGCGCGTTGTGGTTAGTTGGGGGTGGCGCTCTTATCCAAGCGATAAGCTTGGGGGCTATGGGGGCGTTTCCTGCGTTGTTGGTGGGGCTCAGTGCGGCCTTTATGATCGGTATTGGTAGTGCCTTGGCAAGCGTGGGAATTTTTTCTGCTATTCAAGACTCGCCGGAGAAAGCATCTCTTGGCACAGTTTCCGGGGCCTTTAACACCTTGTCCCGCGTAACCCAAATTGTGGGGGCCTCCGCCCTCCCCATGCTGTCTTTGGGGACAATTTCGCTTCGAGCGGGGTATGCGATGGCGGGCGCTACGATGGTCGTCGGGGTGCTGGTGCTGTTGACTCTTGGCCGCCAACGGCGTCCCGTCGTTACTCCTACGGCTCAAAGCGGCTAGAGCGTGCAATTCTTGAGAGTTCTTATTAACCAACCAATGCAGATACGCTATCCCAAGCAGAATCGAATGGGCCAGTTTGGTCAGGTTCCAGATGTGGATGGATTTTTTAGCCACACTACAATGAGCACGCGTCTATTCCCCTACCACATACCGATGGATCACAATGCGATTGTGATCGTGCATTTGTAGCGTAGGAGATTGTTCGTAAACCCGTGAGCCTCGGAATCTTTGTATGGATGGACTCGATTTCGCAAGGGGCAGCAATTGGTACCATGTGTGGGTGCGACGCGACCTCTTTGAGACCTTGGTCGTCGGGACCGCGTGGGGTCGCATCGGAACCGGGAGCTACCGACAACGGCTCTACCCAATGGCGAGTCGCGACGAAGCTACCCTCCTTGCTCAGCATATTATCCAACGCAAGATCCGACGCGGTTATTGTCAGACGGCACGATGCCCCCACAAACGCGGCATTAGATGTCCAGTGGCCACCCCTCTAGACGCGCTTCGGGATCGATTGCCCGCCACTGGGGCATCAAACGGGTCACCCACCCATAGGCCTCCAACAAATCGCACGTGCGCATGAGTTGACGCCAAAGGGCTCGATCCTCTGCCGCCTGGGTATACGTCACGTATGCCGGCAGTCTCAAATAGAGAGGCATCGTGTGGTAGCCTCTTAGGACCCTCGGGGAGCTCAAGCGAGCGTCATCACCTATAGCATCATCGAAACCGCCAAGGAAAACGGCCTCAACCCACGCGCGTATCTGCAATATCTTTTTGAAGAGCTCCCGAATCGGGACGTGGACGATCCGAAGATCTGGGGGACGCTGGTGCCGTGGTCTCCTGCGCTTCCTGCATCGGTGAAATCCCCAGCAACGCCCTCAAAGTAATCCCTGCCATTTCAAAACCTCCATCGCAAGGTGGGGGCTATTTGACGCTTACGAATCACCTAAGCCGACAGCGGAATACTCACCTTTTTCGATCGCCGTCAGCAAATCCAGATCGACGGCATTAAACAACGCCTTGCGGACTCCAAACACCAATGCGCCCGCCTCTTTCAATTGACTATCCAAATGTTGCAACGTTTCTTTTGTCATGATTTTGGACACCTCCAGAAGTATGATAGGATCAGGGTGTCTTTGTGATGACCACCAACGCGGCGGTCCCGGCGTTGCTCACGCTCTATCCTGGATTTTGGTGCCAAAGGGTGGCGGCCCGGCGGGCCATCAATCGTGATGGGTCCGGTCGCACTGGGGCCCACGGCTTTTCTTGGATCGACCAAGAGGCGTTAGCCGCCACCCTTCGTCGCTGGGCGGATCAGGGCGGATCGCAGTAGACCCAGTCCTCGGCGTGGACCACACCGTCTAAGGCGGCATAGGAGGCGTGCGCTAACGTCGCCGTTTGCAAGAGAGTCCGGGCGGCTCGTAGCCCGGCGGCATTGATGATCTTGGGGTGTGCATAGTGTCCAAAGGGCACGTTGAACTGTCCCCGCCGATCGGTGGCCCGGACGGTTACATAGGTCTCGGGTGTGTTGGCATAGTCGGCCAGGG
>JAKADJ010000402.1 GCA_021820645.1 Bacillota bacterium | reverse complement strand
AGTCCACGACCAGATTGAGCGGCGAGGGAAAGTATTTTACCGCAAGGGGGCAAACGCTCCTTGACCGTCGCTGGTGCTCCGTGGGCCATCATCAAGCCGCACATCGAAAACCCAAAATCGGTCCTGGTCGAAAAACCACGCCATTTTAAACGCGTCCAGCTCGTATCGCCATGGGACGGTTCTGCTATCGCCGGAAAAGGGACGCTGTGCTTGGCTTTCGCGTAAGAAGGGAATACCCAAACGTTATGGTTAGATCTGGGGTTCAGAACGCGGGTGAGGGGCTGCGGTTTGATCGATCGCTAAGAGATAGCGTTGTTGCATCCAGTCGACGGCTTCCGCCGTTATGTGGACAAAGGGGTCGATGTCGTGTGTTACTTGTGACTGTTCCAAGGTCGTGAGATATTCCGCGCGTGATGTAGCGGGATAAGATGCGGGAGGATAGCCACTACGCAGCAAAAGACCATTGACGAGAAGTCGAGAAACCCGTCCGTTGCCGTCAACAAACGGATGAATGGCGGCGAACTCAATATGGGCTTTTGCGGCGATAACGACCGGATGGAGAGCAGAAGGCTGGTGCACAAAATGTGTCACAAAGTCGGCCATGGCATCCGGTACGCGGAGAGGATTTGGAGGGACATGGCGGGATCCGCGAATGAAGACGGGAGCGATTCGGTACCGACCTGCATCATCGTGGAGGATTCCCTGCATCGCCAGTCGATGCAGATGGGTTAGCAGATTCTCGCTAAGAGGTTCCGTCGACCGTACCCATTGGTTCAGGGCGTGCCACGCTGTGGCGGTATTCGTGACTTCCAGATGTTCTCGGATCGTTTTTCCTCCAATGGTGATGCCATGTTCTAGCACGACTTGAGTTTCATGTAAAGTCAGGGTGTTCCCTTCGAGAGCTGTCGTATCGTGAGCGAACCGAATAAGGAAATCATCTAATAAGCTACGAAGGGTTGCTTCGGGCAAAGGGCGTGCCTGGGCAATACGACGTTGCTGTTGCGTGACACGATCGAGCAACATGTTAAGCGGTTCGGACATGGTGACTCTCTTAATGCAAGCAGTATACCGTAATTTGTGGATCAGAATAGCGCCGGTTCCGAAGCGCAAAAACGCCTAAAACCCAGAGCTTTTTGG
Organism: Bacillota bacterium; assembly: GCA_021820645.1. Next base: position 1,857 of record JAKADJ010000402.1, on the reverse strand, counting down.
TGGGGTAAACATATGCTGGCCGCCCAGTATGTGATAGGGATCATGGTGAAAATGGTAAAGTTTTGCCACGGTAACTTCCCATTCGAAAAACGGCAGGACACGCCCTAAAACCCATAGCCCGAGAAACATTCCGAGTGCGGGGCCGATGGCGTAGACCCAAAGCCCCGTATAGACATGGCTTACCACGGCGGGGCCGAGACTCCTGGCGGGATTGGTACTGGTACCCGACCAGGGCGCTTCGAGATATACCATGATGGCATAGAGGACGGGGAAGATGGCGGGCGTCAAACGCCGCAATGCGGGATGACCGACAAAGACCATGAGGCCCACGATGAGGCAAAAAGTAGTGAGAGTCTCGCCGATCACCGCGATGCCCGGGCCGAGCGATCCGGGCACGGTGGCCGCATAATGAGTCTCATAAGCCCAAGGTCCAAAGACGCTAAGGAGGCTGGTGCCGATGATGGCACCTACCATCTGGCCACCGATATAGACGAGAGCCAGTGGTCCCGAAAGTTTTTTCTGGAACCAAAAGGCTAGTGTGACCACGGGGTTAATATGGGCCCCACTCATTTTGCCGACGGGGGAGAGCGCGATGCTCCCTCCGGTACAGCCAAAAAGAAATCCGGTGAGGGCGCGACGGATTCCCGGATCCGGGAGCAGATGCACCACGGGGCTCCCGGGTGCAAAATCTATCACCACAAAGGAACATCCGATAGCCATTAGTAGCAGCGTGCCAATAAGTTCCGACAGACCCAATACCCAAAAAGGTTTGGTCATGGAGCCTCCTCTCTTTGCCGGCGTTTTTCAAGCCGATTCTAGGTCATCCGTTGCCGATGTTTAAATCCTTTTGGATGGAGCGCACCGAATCTTTGTTATGAGGTTCCCAAATCGGAGACGTCCACACGATCCCGTTACAGACTTCTTACCATATACGGTCCACGATGGTGGGTTAAAGGGCTGGTAATCCCACGGGATCAGGATTGCGGCCATCGAGGTTGGACCAAGTACGAAGAATATCCACGACCTCCAACAAATTGGTCGCGATGGCGTCGGGGGCAGGCAACTCTTCAGGCCAGGCCAAGCCTTTGCGATTGAGCCAAATCGTGGGGATGTCGAGACCCTTGGCTCCGGCTATATCGGCGAAAGGCGCATCGCCAATCATCACGGCCTCGTCGGGTAAGACATCGAGCGTTCGGAGAGCGTGTCGAAAAAACTTTGGATCCGGTTTGGCTACCCCAATTTCTTCCGAGATTACCCACTCTGTTGTATAGGCCCCAATGCCTCGGTCTACGATGCGTTGTTTTTGGCGTAAAGTGGGACCATTGGTCAGGATCGCGATACGGGCCTCGGGCCAATGCTTTGCCATGCTATCGAGCGCTGGGTACACATCAGAAAAGACTTCAAGATGGGATTCAAACGCGACTTGGTATAATTTCACCATCTCTAAAACCTTTTCGTCCTCCCAAACCGATCCCGCTCGTTTCATCGCCTGTAAAAACCATTGGTTATGCAAATCCGCTTCGGATAGCGTCCCATCGAGAAAGTGAGGCCAAACTTCCTCCCAAGTTTGATGGAGGATGGTCACCAATGCGCTAACCTCCATGCCCAGTTCTTGGGCCGCCGAGTGGAGTACCTGGCCAACGGCCTTATCAAATGCGGCATCGAGGTCCTGCAAAGTTTTGTCAAAATCGAGGAATATGGCTTTGAGCAATCAAGGCACCTCCGTCTTAAGGATATCCCCCAGTATAGCCCATGATCAGGCGAAGGGAAGCCCTAGGTCGGTTGCGGACATGGCAGGGCGTGAATGTTGGCCTTCACTCGTGCACAGATTACTATTTACGATTGGGCTACGCGATC
>JAKADJ010000401.1 GCA_021820645.1 Bacillota bacterium | reverse complement strand
ACGAGAAGAATAATGGTCCGGGGTGATGGAATCGAACCACTTGCCGTAAGGCCACGGTGTTACAGACCGCTAGGGCTACCACTGCCCCGAACACCCCGGATAATCGGAAGAATCCCAGCCTAGACACCGCGCCCAGGCTGGGGTATACTAAAGGAAAGAACGAATCGTTGTGGCGTCCTGACTCCATCAGGACGTTTCTTTTTGTGCCCAGCTGCCGTCGCCCGCGTGTTTGGCACACCACGCATCGAGCAGCTCCCGGGGAATCACATGCACTTGCTTGCTCACGCGAATCACCGGAAAGTCGGGATAATGACGTCCCAGTTCGTACACACTGGTGCGTGACATGCCTAAGAGCGTTCCCGCTTCGGTATAAGTGAGATACGGCTTGTCCATTCATTCAGAATCCTTTCCCTTGTCTTACAAGACTTCCGCGTCGTCCGGCATCGTCGGCAAACTATTGGTAATCATTTGGATCGCTGTTTTCAGGATGATGGGACTTTTCAAGAGGCGACTAATCTCGGTGATCGTCGCCAAATTAATGGTGCGCGTCGATCCGCGCTCAATTCGACAGAGCGTGGCCAAATCCATGTGGAGACGTTGTGCTAGCCACAGCGCATTGCGCTGTGACCGTTTTCGCGCGGCACGAATGAGCGTGCCCAATTTGTTTGCGGGATCAAATAAGATGATATTATCGGGTGCCATCGTAAACCTCCTCGTGTAGCAGAGACTGCCAGTATTTAAGACTTTGGTGCGGTATCTTGGGGATAGAGTGGATCAGTGACCGGCTGGGTGGGATCGAGCGGAAAAAGATCATCCACCGTCGTTTCGAGAATGGCTGCCAGTTTGCGTGCCCGGTCTAAGGTCACTGGGATCTTCCCCTGTTCAATGCGGGAATAGCCGCTGCGTTTGAGACCAAGTTGTGCGGCGACGGCTTCTTGGTTCAGGCCGAGCCATTTACGCCGCCGTTGGATCAGCGAGGGCGTCATCCTCCCGCCTCCTTTATTGTGCGGTTGTCGCAGGAACATTGTGTTCCTTGCGCTATCAGTATGGGAGGAACAAGAGATTTTGTCAAGAGTTTTTGCGCTTTTTTTGCACATTATCGAGATCGTGTGAAGCATGGGTTATACTATGTGTGTAAGACGCACATTATGTTAGAGAGAATACCGAAGACAACGAGGTGACGTATGATTCCCCCCATGAATACCGTAGCGGAACGCCTCCGATGGGCTCGGCAACAAGCGGGCTTAAAGCAACGGGAAATGGCTCCGATGCTTCATGTGAGTCGTGCGGCCTATAGCAAATATGAAACTGGGCAGGTCGAGATCCCCCTAGGACGCTTGCAAGACGCGGCACGGGTGTTGCAGACCCCTATCGGCTGGCTGCTGACGGGCGAAGAGCGGGAAGCCGATCCGGTGGCCGCCCCGCCCACACTGCCTGATCCCGTCGCGCCCAATGATTCCCATGCCATGACCGTCGAAAGCCTCCTGACGAATATCCAGGCGTTGACCATGATTATTCAGCGCAACCAAGAACTCGAAGCGCAGCGCCTGGCGAATGAGCAAGAACGGATCCGGCTCGTGGAGGCCAAAGACGCCGAAAAATCGGTGATTGAGGCCGAAAGAGCGAAGCATACAGCGATTCTCGCGGCGCAAACGAAGAAATTGCTGGCCGAAGACGCCCGGCATCGGACCGAACAGGAAAGCCACATGATGGCTGTCCATGAACGGACGCAGGAAATGTTGCAACAATTTATGCAGTGGGTGCAATTCCCACACCCCGCCGACCTCCCAGACACGTCTGAGGTCGAAGCGACACCTTCAGGTCGTTAGGCCCAGAGACGTGTCACATGATCGAAGGCATGGTGAAATGACTGCGATTGCTTCGGCGTCGAATGCGCTCAGTGCCCGAACCGTTATGACGGGATCCCCTCCAGATGTGGATAGTATTTTCCCCGTCTATCGTCATGGCGTCCATATCTGTGGGCGTCTGATTTATCGTTCCGTACAAACCCAATTCGGACGTATTGCAGAATTGTTTGTGGAAATAGAACATCAAGGGTGGACTATGTTAGTGCCGTGCCGTCGCGTGAATCGGCAGGCCGATCCTGAGGGCGTCTATATCCTGGCCGATGGATCGGTCTGGACGAGCCCCGAAACCGCCCCGCAGCCGATTGTGGCGGAAGTGGTGCGGGTGCCCGGAAACGGCGAAGCGTATAAAGGGTAACACTCTCTGGTATAGAAAGGATAGTCTTTCTCGATGCAGAAAAGACAGGGGGCCAGTAATGCGACTGCGTAACCGGGGCAAGAATCGCTGGCAATTGCGCTGGGAACTGGGGCGAGATGATCAAGGGCACCGCCGCCAGCGCACGGAAACGTTTCACGGCAACAAGAAGAGTGCGGAACAGCGTTGGCGAGAGGTGCAAGCCACCATCGAGGGACAGCCGGGGGACGCGTGGGCCACGGAAGATTTGACGTTTGCCGCCTATCTGGAGAGATGGTGGGTATATGCGGCCCAGGATTTGCGCCCATCTACCCAAGCGAGTTATCAATCGCATATCCGGCGCTATCTGGTGCCGCAGTTGGGATCCTTGAAACTCACCCAAATAACGGCCCTTCATGTAGAAGAAGCCTTGCAACAATGGCGTACCCAACCTCGACAGGATGGTAAATCCGGGGTTCTAGCCAGCCGGACGGTGAGTTATTTGCGGATGATTACCTTTCGTGCCTTGGAACAAGCCGTGCTATGGGATTTGCTGACTGCCAATCCCGCACGCCGGGTAAAAGGGCCAACCGTGGAACGTCCGACCATCCAATGGTGGACGCCGGAAGAAGCGCAGCAGTTTTTACGGATCAGTGATCAGCATCGGTTGGGCGTGGCCTTCCGGCTCGCCCTTTTTGGCGGATTGCGGTTGGGGGAAGTGCTGGGTCTGCGCTGGCAGGATGTGGATTGGACGGCGAAAACGATCACGATTGCGCAAGTGGCGAGCCGGGCCGGATCTA
>JAKADJ010000400.1 GCA_021820645.1 Bacillota bacterium | reverse complement strand
GACGTCGCAAACGCCTGCGCAAACCGCACCCCGTCTCGCGCTAAACCGTCCAGGCTAGGGGTGTGAACCGTCGACGCTCCGTAACAGTGAACGTGCCTTCCTAGGTCATGAGTGGTAATTAGAACGATATTGGGATCGAGCGGGGTTGCTGAATTCATCCGTGCTCCTCCTTAGAGTTCCTGAGAAACGTGTAGTGTACTCCCCGGAACGGGTTGTTCCGGGGACCGATCCATTAAAAACGAGAACCACGGCGGACGCCTAGCGCCCTGGCGTGGTCACTTCGATACGGCGGGATGCAATTCGACGGCAGTTTCCGCTTTGTTGACCACCTCGACGTGTTTTTTACCAACGATCCCCGTAATCGTTTGGTCATATTTATCCATCGCAGCTTGCGGCGTTAATTGTCCGGTCATCACTTCCTCCATGGCCGTTTGAATGGCGTAGGATATCCGAGGATCGGCCAACGGTCCGGTTAACCCCGCGTCGGTAAAGGACAGGAGGAATGTCAACACGACGGGCGTACCGATGAAAATGCCGATGAGGGCCGTGGCTGGCGTGAGGAATGCCAGCGTAACCCAAACGTTCCGAGACCTGCCCCTCTTTTTTAGCTGGTATGTTGTGCGGGCTGCCAAGTTGGTCACCCTCGTACTCCTTCCGCTGAACGTAGTCCCACAACCCGCGGACTCGTACAAGACCTGCCCCGGTGCAAGGACATGGCGATTGGCCGTCGTGTGGTGTCACTACCCATTTCCGAATCCTTAGAGGCGAGAAGGCGAGCGGTTTCCAACCCGATCTGGTCTTCAGGCTGATCGACCCAGGTCCATCCGCCAATTCCAGACCGACCCAATTGGTCATCAAACGTATGCGGGTCGAAGAGATTGTCTAGCCCGAATCCGATGACCGATTTGTCGGACGGCACTTCGAGGCCCAGCAATGCCACCGCCTTCGCGATAGCAAGGGTGTCCGATGCCGATAGAGCGACGTACGCAGTCACCTCAGGATAGGCTTCAACCTTGCGCACTAATTCCCCGACAAACGTTTCAGATGGCCTAAGAGAGTCGGCAACGAAGGACTCGGCACTCCATCCTATCGGCGGACCGTGAAGCGCATGATCCTTGACCGCCAAGCAAAATCCATCCCATCGTTCTTGCAAACTCTGCCTAAAATGCATAGGCACTTCGGAAACCGCGGCAATATGCTGGTGCCCTAAACGCGACAACTCGGCCACTGCCATGGCGGCGCCTTGTTGATGGTCGCCGAATACACAGCAGATATCTAATCCGGGGAGCCATCGATCCCACAACACGGTCGGACATCGGTCAGCGGCCAACCGCAGTAACTCATCGCTGTAGGTCACCCCGTCAGCGGGCATAATCACAAAAGCCTCCGCACCATAGTCTCTAAACTGCCGAATCACCCGACTTTCCTGTTTGGCGTCTCCATAAGACAAGCCGATCATCACCTGTTGACCGGTGTTGCTCAACGCGTCGACGAGCGTATTAATCAGGCGCGCTTCTAATTGCCCTAAGGTAGGCACAATCACGGCCACCGTAGTAATAGAGGGACTCGCATCGTCGGAAACGAACGTACCTTTTCCGGGAATACGAACAATGCGCCCTTCGTCGGCGAGTCGATCCAAGAGCGATTTCACGGTGTAAATGCCGGTGTGCCATTCCAACGCCAAATCCGCAACGCCGGGCAGGCGGTCGCCCGGATGCAACCGCGCAATTTGTTCCCGGAGGGCTTGTTCTACTTGCTGACGCACTTCAACCTTTTTCACTAGCCTCCTCCTTTCCTCTAGACCCGGGGGTTCGGCCCGCGCAGATTGGGCTGGGTGATCTGCATGCTTTCAATATGGGAAGTCAGCAGCATGCTCAAGCGCAATTCCTCGGGATGATGGCTTCCCGCAAGGTTTTGCGATTCCGCAGGATCGGCCTGCAGATTAAATAGCTGGTTCCAGCCGTCAGGATGCCGAACCAACTTCCACTCTCCTTGCCGGACCATATGCATAAATTTGTCCTGGGCCACAAAGAACTCGCTGAATACGGGGACACCATCCGGGTCCCCTTCCACCCACGGCCGTACACTAACCCCGTCGAACTGCGCCCCTGGTGCCCCCGCAAAGTCCAGGAGACTCGGCAACAAAAAGGTGTGGTCAATGGGCGATGCGACCACCCGATGTCGGGGAATACCCGGACCAGCAAGAATCCAGGGAACCGTCACCGAGGCTTCGTAAAACGTAAATTTGCTGAGCATGCCATGTTCAAACAACATGTCTCCATGGTCACTCGTGTAGCAGATAATCGGTGGATCCTCGGAGGGGCAGCGCTCTAGTCCATCCACCAGCTCTCCTACTTTGTCATCGATAAAGCTGACGGCGGCGTAGTACCGCGCAAGATGTTGTTTGGCGAGCTCTTGGCCTGCGTGGGTATGGAGCCCCTCCACCATACGACTTTGTAGATAGGGATTCACATTGTGAGGAGAGTCTTGATAGGTGTGGGGAAGAGGTAACGTGCTCCAGTCGTAGCCCGACGAGAATCGTTCGGGGACCACCAGCGGGGTGTGCGGTCGCAAGAAAGAAACGAACAGAAACACCGGTCGATGTCTCGCGTAGGTTTGAAAGAACCGCATCGCCTCTCGGACGATAAACGACTCAAAATGCTCCTCTTCCGGCAGATTCTGCGAAAGGGCATCCCGCAGCGGCGCCATACTCCAATGATGCTCGGGGCGTTGATAGATATCAATCCAGGGAACGCCTTTGCCGGAATCGTCCGCCTGCATGCCTTTCGTAAAGGCTTCCAGCTTTCGGCCAAGATAATCATAGTAGTGACCGAAGTCGATATAATAGTCGAATCCATGAGTCTGCGCGTCGACCGGGTGCATTTTCCCAATAAAGGCGGTAAGATACCCCGCCTCACGAAAATAATGGGCCGCCGTGCGCACATCAATCGGAAGCGGCGTCGCATTATTGACGCAGCCGGTTCTCGAAGGATATAACCCACTC
>JAKADJ010000399.1 GCA_021820645.1 Bacillota bacterium | reverse complement strand
GTTGTGGCCCACACGTACCGGATAGAAATTGGGTAATCATGGACGTGATTTGGGTTTCGCGGGTGGTGGCTTGGCTCTGGGACAGCTTGCCACTCTTGACTGCGGCATTTAGCGTAGCGGCCACGTCGGCGCTAAGCTTCGCGGTGAGTTGGGCCGGGGTAAGATGTGACGCTCTGGCGATTGTGGCCAGACTCTTACCGGACTTTAGGTCCGCCCGTAATGTCGCATTAGACACATTGAGGGCTTTGGCAGCATCGCCCAAGAGGGACCCAAGACCTCCATAGCCTCCAGACCCACCCCAACGCTGGCCATGGTTCAGACCACCCATGCCCATGGGGCTTTTGGTGACCAGGGTATCCACCATCTGGGTTAGATTGGATTCGATGTGGCTGGCTTCGGTGGCCGTGAGTTTTCCGGACGTCACCCCGCTTTGAATAGCGCTGGTGGCGTCTTTGACCAGAGTGCCTTCGAGCGTGGTCAGGCTAATGTTCTGGCTCTTGGCAATCGTAGCCAGACTTTGTCCTGATTGGAGATCAGCTCGCAGCGTAGTCGGCGACACGTTAAGGGCCGACGCCAGATCTTTTTGAATGACCCCCATGAAGCCAAAACCCTTGCCATGATGCGACATGCTATGGGTCACCATGCGGTCAATCATGGTGGATAGCATCGTTTTCATCTTGGTGGCCTCAGCGGCCGATATCTTACCCGAGGTCTCGGCCTTTTGAATTTGGCTGTTGGCTATTTTAATTAGGGATTGTTCGAGTGCGGTCGCGCTCGACCCATGGCTCGAAGCAATCTCTGACAGGGTTTGACCCGCCTTAAGATCGGCTCGTAGCGTCGACTCGGAAATTCCTAAGGCCTTGGCTACTTCCGGGATCAGGCGATGCACCCCTATCCAGCCCCCGTGATGCCCATCTTTAATCGATTGGTTGTGCTTAGTGGAAATCTTCGCACCGAGCGTGACAGTAGAATGGCTGTGGGAAGCCGAGTGCGCGAGCGCCAGGCCTCCACCACCGGCTACCAATACGCCAGCTCCGAGCAATGCAACGCTTTTGATCAGCATCGTAAAGATCCACCTCTTTCTATAGGACTATGGACTATCCAGGTCCCTATTGGTAGTAGACCCAAAAAGTGTTGCCAAGTTGTTACTAAAGCCTAAAATCAACGGGAAAAAGTTATCGGACATCCCCATGCCACAGAAGAGTCACCGGTCACAGACAAACGACATAGGCGGCATGCAGTCCGTTTCGGGCCTGTTGGATCTTGGGGGGGCAACGGCGCTTCTCGGCGCCGTGCGGTACCGGAACTCCGACGCGGAATACGGGCGTGCGATGATTGACGCTGGTTCGCTTTTTGGGTGGTTAATCCGGGATAAACCAGCCAAAATAATCGTCTGGCCGTTGGCCCAGACCAGCGTCAGCCACAGAAATCCGCGGCGCATGCGCTGAGCGGCATGGCCAAAGCCAGGCCCCATCAGTTCGACTACTATGCTTGGGGAGCAATCATAGAGGCCATCATCCCATGCGAAAGCATCACGCAGCACAGCAAAACAGTTGAATGCGGTCTTTGCCGTTGCCGTCCGTCTTGTATCGTTCATGGATCCACCGTAAAATGGGCTTAGGAATGGGAACGTGATATCATGACCGCAGATCAAATGGAACGAGCACTTCAAGCTCTTGGGACGCGCTTGAAAGAGATGCACACCGAATCCGATATTGTGATTGCTGGAGGAGCCTGGATGACCTTGGTGCTGGGTTCTCGCGGCGTTACCAAAGATCTTGATGCGTACCTTTCGCCGCCAGCCGAACCAGTGCGCCGTGCCACCGAGCAAGTTGCAGAAGAACTAGGTCTACCCTCGGATTGGCTTAACGATAGCATCAAAGGATTTTTCTTCGGCACGCCTCCTCAGATCCTGTGGCGCACGTATGAGGGGTTGCGCGTGTACGCCGTGACTACGGAATACATGCTGGCGCTCAAGATATTTGCCGCGCGGGACGCGGATCGAACTGATGTCAAAGTCCTTATCGATCATCTTGGCCTGGTCCAGGTTAGTGAGGTGCTACGTATTGTGGAACAATATATTCCGCACACGCTTTTAACTCCGAAGCATCAGTATTTTGCGGAAAGTTGTCTTGAGTAACGGGATGGTTACCAATACCTACGATCCGACCCCTCTACATGAGGCTTGGCAGGCGGTGGTACAGCAACAAGAGCCTCCTCGATTGACCATCGATAATTTCTTAGATGACTGGCGACGCTTTGGGGAATCTCAAGTCCGTCAAAACTTGGTGCGGGCCCCTATCCCCGACAGCGGGGTGCCAGAGATTCATCGGTGGAGTGTCTTTGTCGCGGCCTTAGTCGAGTATCTTACGGTGCGAGATAATCTTCCTACCCCTGGTTGGGTCTACGACCCTAAGTGGGTGCTGGACGAACCCTGGTTTCTCAATCCCTATTGGAAACTCCGTGGTTGGCTCTTGGTTGCCACGCCTCCGCCTTGGAAACGCCGTCGCATCTTTGGCGGCGACGAGACGATGATGATCGGTCGCGTCTAATACCGGCCCGACAGCGCCGCCCATCGGGGGCTGATCATGGAGGTGGTTTGTAAAGGCCGGAGGGCATCGGTTGTCCATTTGCCTAAGCCGCTCGTTGTGCTCGTCGGGGATGGGTTTCCGGCATCCTCGCAAAAATAAGCACGCTGGCGGCGAGTACGAGGATTCCCATGAGTACAATGCTGCCCCGCATGCCGATGCTGGCCATCAAGACGCCGAGCAGAACGCCCCCGACCGCATAGCCGCCATCACGCCATAGGCGGTAGACGCCCAAGATGGCGCCCCGGTGCTGGGCGGGGGCGACGTCTGCTACGGCGGCGTTGAGCACGGGATAGACCATCGCCATCCCAAGCCCCATCAAGGCCGCCAGTCCGCCCCAGGCCCAAGGGTTACGCAACCAGGCGATGCCGATCAGAGCGAGACCGATGATCGTTAGCCCCACCACGATGAGGGGTTTGC
>JAKADJ010000398.1 GCA_021820645.1 Bacillota bacterium | reverse complement strand
TACCTGACACAAGGGTCGGAGCCTCGCGGTATAGGGATCATCGTAATTCAATACGGCAGCTTTGGGTCCCGCTTTCGGGTTGGGACCGAGGCGCCGAAACAGCAACGCCTTGGCCTGAAAATAGGCCTCTAAGTCGGGATGAAAATCCAAATGGTCCTGAGTTAGATTCGTGAAGACCCCGACGTCGTATGTGACCGTGTCGACCCGAGATAGCACGAGAGCATGGGATGAGACCTCCATGACGGCCGCCTTCATGCCCCGATCTGCCATATGGCGCAAGATGCTTTGCAGGTCAGTGGATTCTGGGGTGGTTCGAATCACCTTAAACTTCTCCTCACCCATGAGCGTATGCAGTGTTCCCGTCAAGCCGCAGGATACGTCGCAGGCTTCGAGAATGGCCCGAATCAGATGGGTTGTGGTGGTCTTTCCATTCGTGCCGGTAACCCCCACCATCCACAACCGATCCGATGGTCGGCCGAAAAACTTATCGGCCAACCGTGCCATTGCCTTCCGGGCATCGGGCACTATTGCCCCGGGATACCCTTCGGGAATGGCTTCGCCCCGTTCCACTAGAAAGGCCGCGGCCCCACGTCCCTTCGCCTCACGGCAATACAAGTGACCATCGGTGCGAAACCCTGGAATCGCACAAAATAGATTACCGGGCTGTACCATGCGCGAATCATAGGCAATCCCAGATATTTCGACCTGTGTATTCCCGATCCGGTTCACCGTTTCTAATGCATCCAAAAGCTCGTTCAATTCCATATATGTCCTCCCGCTATCGGTAGCATGCCCAGCCCCACTTCCAGTGCTCTGGTTACGACACCATGACCGTGGTACCTGCCCGAACCTCTGTGCCAGGGCGGATCGATTGTTCGTGCACAGCACCATTTCGTTCCGAAATCCATCTTACGTTCAATCCCAAGTCGAAAGCCACCCGCACCGCAGCGTGACGCCCTAATCCCACAAAGTTTGGTACCGCAACCCATTCGAGATATATCCGGGTGTTCTGCCCTAGAGTTAGTGTAATCCTGGTACCGGCCGGAAGCCATGCCCCATATTGAATCGATTGGTCCACCACCACGTCGCCTTGTCCTTCAAATTGTACAGGAAAACCGAACGCTTCGGCATCATCTAGCGCGTTCACTGGGTTCAAATTTACCAGATTCGGCACCAGTGCTGGTTCTCCATTTTTTGGAGGCTTAACCGGTTCGGTGGGCGCCAAATTCAAATGCCGAAAAATATCCCGCATCAGGCGCGAGAAAATCGGCGCCGCCACCTGGCCTCCGTAAAAGGCGCCTTGCGGCTCGTCAACGTTAATCATGATAGCCGCCTTAGGGTTAGGCACTGGACCAAATCCCACAAACGATGCGATGTAAATTCCTTTTTCGGTGCGCCCATTGATAACCTTTTGCGCAGTTCCTGTCTTGCCAGCGACGGCAAACCCCGGGACTTGACCCAGCCTTCCGGTCCCTTCCGAAACCACTGACACCATCATATCTTGCACCTGGCGTGCCACATTGGGGGAAATGACGCGGCGCAACACCGCCATATCGTAGGCTTTCACGATCTTGCCCGCCGGCGATCGGATCTGCCGCGCAATATGGGGTTTTAACAGCACGCCGTCATTCGCTATGGCGGAGATAGCATTAAGTAGTCCAATCGGAGAGACCGTTAGTGTTTGCCCAAAAGCCATAATGGCCAGATCTAATGCGGTCACGGCTGAGGCTTTGGGGTAAATGCCGCGGGCTCTACCGGGCAAATCCACGTTAGTCGGGCCCATAAGCCCGAATCGGTTGAGCGATTCATAGAAACGAGATACCCCTAGTCCGAGACCCAGTTCCATAAAGCCCACGTTGCACGAATTTCTCACCACCCGAGCGAGCGACTCGGCTCCGTGTCCTTCGGGCCGCCAGCAATTTACTCGACGTCCTAACACGCGCTTGAACCCCGGACAATAGAATCCTGCACCGGGGTGCGTGGTTCCCGCCTCTAACGCCGAGGCTAACGTCACTGGCTTGAAGATCGAACCGGGTGGGATTGCGTCCGAAACCACCAAGACCCGGTACTGCTTAGGATCGACCTCGCGGAACCGATTCGGATTGAAGGTCGGACGTTGAGCTAAGGCCAAAATCCCTCCCGACGTCGGATCCATCACCGTAATGCTGACCGATTTGGCCCCGGTGGTGATCATTGCTTGCTCGCACGCACGTTCCGCCATCCACTGGATTTTTTCGTCTAAAGTTAACTCGAGCGTGTCACCTTGTACGGGCTGAATCACTCGTTGTTGAGCAAATTGGATGGTCCGTCCGGTGACATCATACTCCTCCTGGATTTTTCCCGGTTTGCCTTCCAAGTACTGATTGTATACCAATTCGACTCCCGATAGCCCTTGATTATCGATTCCTGTGAATCCCAAAACAGGCCCCGCCAAGCTTCCTTCGGGGTAATACCGAGCGGTCTCGGTGACCAGGTACACTCCGGGTAAGGCTGCCGATTGGCTCTTAATGGCATCCAATTCCTGCGAAGTTAGCCGGCGCTTTAACCACACGAAGCCTTGGCGTCGGCTTAAACGCCGCATAATTTTGGTCTCTGGAATGCTTAGCATGGTGGCCAACAGAACCGACTCCTGGTTGCGATGCCGGCGGGTTTGAATGGGAATCGCATAGGTCGAGTATGCGTGATGGCTTCCTGCCAAAAGGTGCCCGTGCCGGTCCACAATATTTCCCCTAAAGGCCGCCAAGGGGACCCCGCGAAAATGCGCAGACTCTGCAATACTCTTAAGCTCTTCCCCATCCACCGCTTGAATCGTCGCCAGTCGTCCCATCAGTACTCCATCAAAGATTCCTATCAACGCCAAAACCAGAAAGTTTCTGCGTTTCATGATTAAGGTAGGACGGTCATTCATGGTGAGAAGCCTCCTCGTTGCAGGACGGGCTGTTTCTCACCCAGTTTATGCCTTGTAATAGGATGACAGAACGCTATGGCACAAAGGGCTTGGAACCGTTATCTGGGCCA
>JAKADJ010000397.1 GCA_021820645.1 Bacillota bacterium | reverse complement strand
TTAAAAATTCCAATAGTGCTACCACAATCTATTGATCTAAAACCGAATATCCTGATCCCAGGATCCGATACCATTCCATTTCCCGTACCGCTTGATCTACAACTGACGCCAGGTGTTCGGGCCTCCCCGCCGCATCAATCCAAAATCGAGATGCTCGAATACTATTCCGTATAACCGTTCGCACCCCATGCACATAAGGCCGTTTCATTTAAGAGGAGCGTCAGCCGGACGATCAAATCGGTTTCATAACCTCAAAGGGGTTCCGGCACTGCCGGCAATAGTAAAGGCTCCGACAAGCGGTCGCGCCGAATAGGTTTTCCATCGTGGTGGTGGTGGCTCCGCACCGAGGGCACGCCACCCTCGTCTCCGATGTTAAGAGCGTTTGACCTAAGGCTGGGGGGGGCGCGATGCCAAATTCTTTCAGATGTTGGCGTCCCGCTTCCGTGACGCGATCCGTCGTCCAAGGTATGTGGGTCCCCCACTGAACTCGAACCGAGTCAGGGGGGATGCCAAGAGCTTTAGCGACTTCGGATTCGGCCTTCTGCCCAATGAGGCGGGTGGCCGGGCATCCCATATAGGTCGGGATTAACGTAATCACGACGGCATCGTGCTCCACCGTAACATCCTCGACCATCCCGAGCTCTACAATGCTCACCCGGGGAATCTCGGGATCCATCACGGTCGCCAGCGCGGACATCACGCGTTCGTGCATGCGCTACCCCTCCTTTCTTCTTTTACCACCGTGCAGAGGGATCGGAGCGATACACCTCGGACAAGGTATCTAGTGCTGCTTCGAGGTCTCTGGTGTGCTCTCCTGTCCGTCCTGCGCGAGATTCCGTTGCCCCAGGCCAAGTGAGCCCGTGGGCGAGCAAAAATTCCGCGACATGCGCTTGCCACGCCTTGCTTAAGCTCGACGCCTCGGGTAACAGCCCCGTCGTTTCCAGTTCCGTGGTATATTGCCCGGTAGATCCCAAATCCCCGGCGACTGCTGCCACACGATTAAAAGCGGTCTGCAACCGTGATTTGGCCTCGGAATCCAAAGCCATGCGACGGATCCAAATTTCGTGGTGCATCCGGTGATACTTCTCTTCCCCTTGGATCTTTTGGGCCACCTCGCGCAAAGGCTGGTACGATGAGGCCTGCAGTCGTTCGAGACGGAGTCCCTCCATCACGTCATAGCAATAGGCTCTGGCGATCGTGAATGCCCAGTCATAGTGGGGATTCTCCAAGTAAGTGCCGGGACCATTTTTTAGTTCCACTAAAATAGCATTGCGGCGTGTTGCAGGCGGTCGTAGATGGGCCAAGTCATCGCGAGAGCCCACGCCGAGGTCCTCTAGTAACCCAAAATACAGCGCAGCATGGCCCATCTCATCTTGAGCCAACGACGACAAGGCTACGTCCTCTTCCACGTGAGGTGCCAAGCCCAACCACTCACTGCCATGAAAGGCCACCAATAGATCGTCGTCGGCCAACTGAAACAACAGATCGACAAGGGCCTCACGTGTTTCGGGTGCTACCTCACGAGCTGTTAGATTGTCCGCCATGCCGGGGCCCCTCCTGACTCATCGGGTTCTCGCGGTAATACCGCCACTTATCTTTGAGATATTTGTAATCTTCCGTCGTACGGTAGGGTTTAGCCAACCGTGCTTTGCCCTGAAAATCGTCTTGGGTCCACTTGTGGATGGCATCTCGTTTGACCACCCACAGGCTTACGGCTCCGGTCCGCCGGCAAAAATTTTCGTAGGCCAGTTCGAGCGCCATATCGGGACTTGAGGCTAATACATTAAATTGGTGCTGGTGCGCACTTAAAGGTTCCAATTGCACAAAGACTTCGTATACGTCTAGCGACAATGGATCAGCCATAGGGACTCGCCTCCTCTTTACACCGCGACCGGTGCCTTTATTGCTAAGACTTGACGTACCCACTGACCCTCTTCATACGACATCTGCCGGAGTGATAAGCGAGCTTGGGAGCGCGGTCCCTGATTGTTCACAATCTGGCGAAAGAGCGCCCAATCCGGCTGGGCATACTGCCACACCTTAGTCGTCGGGTCCTGGGCTAGGGTGGGGTCCGGGATCACGAGCCCAAGCGACCAGATGCGAGGCACATACTTAGTCAAGAACTTTTGGCGCAGTTCTTCGTTAGTCTTGGACCGAATCTTATAATCGAGATTCTTTTGCTGGTGGGTGGATAACTGGTTACCCTCCGGTGGCCCGAAAAACATGAGGAGGGCCGGCCACCAGCGTTCTAAGGACTCCTGTAACATACGTCGCTGCGTCGGTGTCCCTTCCGCCAATTCCATGCAAATGCTTTCACCATGCTGGATGTGAAACCCTTCCTCCTCCACGATGCGTGCCAGGGCCCGGGCATAGGGTCCATAGGAGCAAGATAGGGACATCCCCTGGGTAATAATCGCGGCGCCATCCACCAACCAACCGATGACCCCGGCGTCTGCCCAGGTTGGGGTGGCCATGTGAAACACATTATGAAACTTCAGACGCCCGCTAAAGAGGTCTTGCATCAAATCTTCACGGTCTTTGCCCAACGGAGCCATTAAATCTTCGGCGACTCGGATCAGAAGTTGTCCGTGGCCCATTTCATCTTGCACTTTGGCCATAATGGCCAATTTTCGGAACAACGTAGGGGCCTTCGGGACCCACTCTTTTTCCGGCAGTGCTCCCATGATCTCGCTAATGCCGTGCATCGAAATGAGGCGGATCAATTGCTGCCGATAGTCATCGGGCATCCAATCCTCAGCTTCAATCCGATCACCGCGGTTGATCCGCTCCATAAAATGCCGATATTGTAAGGATTCGGTTGTTTCCATATCTTTGCGCACCTCCCAAAGCAAGCGTTTGCTTGCTTTAAATTATATGACCTCCCCAGTCCACTGACAATTGATTGGGGAAAAATTTAAGAGGTCGCCCAGGCTTTAAGCGCCCAGCTCGCGAAGCGGGTCGCAATGTCGTCTGCCGTCAAGCGGCCCTGAGGTCGGTACCACCGTGCCAGGCGATCGCG
>JAKADJ010000396.1 GCA_021820645.1 Bacillota bacterium | reverse complement strand
GGGAAGAATTTCAAACGCATTGGGAATCCCCCCAGAAGTATTAGTCAACGTCCCGCGGATAGAGATAGTGGGCCAGCTTCAACTCCGGCTGGAAAATCATTTGGGCATTGAACATTACGAACCCGGGCGCGTGTTGATCCGCGTCGCGGGTGGCTATTTGGTGGTCTTGGGTCATGACCTCGTGGTGAGCTGGATCGACCACAATGAGCTGGTATTAACCGGTCGCGTCAGCCAGGTAACCTTGCAGGAGGGTAAACGGTGAGTGACTTCCTCTATCGGTTCATGTCGGGTTGGATGGAAATTCGGGTGAAGGGACACCACGTCGAACGGTTCATCTCCAAAATTGCTCAAAGCGGTTACCGTTTGTGGTCGGTGCGGCGGATCGAGGATAGTTACATTTTTTTCGCGACGTTAAGTGCGATTCCGTTAATTCGGCAAGAAGCTCTAGACCACGATTTGACCGTAACATTTCTTCGCCGGGGAGGACTGCCTATTGAATGGAAAAAGTCCCAACGGCGTCCATTTCTTTGGGTTGGGGTCCTCACCGCATTGGCTTTGGTGTTCTATGCCACCTCAAGGATTTGGGTGGTGGATGCCGTGACGCCCAATCTTTCTTCCAAGGCGCGAGCAGAGTTGGTCGTCATTGCGGAGCGTTCTGGGCTCAAATTGGGCAGCGTCCGCAAACAGTTAGACATTCCAGTGATCCGGGCCCGGATGACCCGGGCCCTACCCCAATATTCGTGGATCGGGATTACGGTGCACGGGGTTTTGGCCACGATCCAGGTGGTGCCCTTGGTCAAGCGGCCTTTGGATCATACATTTCCTGCCATTGTGGCTGCCGAATCGGGACAGGTAACCCAATTATTTGTCTACATGGGAGCACCGGAAGTCATTGTGGGAGAATCGGTCCAAAAAGGACAAACCCTGATCTCCGGCGCGGTTTCGGCGCCAAGTCGGATTCAACCGGAAGGACTCAAGGAGCCGCAGTTGGAAACGGTCATCACCCCAGCTGAGGGTGATGTGTTTGCAAATGTCCTCCATCGCGTTAACGTGTTTCAACCGCTATGGCAAGACACCGTGGTGACCACGTCTCACGTGTTTGTGCGGAGTTTTTTGCTGATTGGAGGTCGTGGGCCGCTTCAATACCAAGGGTTTGGTAAGATTCCGTTTCGGCACTATGCGCAGCATCGGTACATCACGCAATTGGTGTATCGGGGTGTCAACCTACCGATTAAAGTGCTTAAGATAGTATATAATGAGACCATCATAACCAGGCGGCGCTTATCCCGCACAGAGGCTCTTGCGTTGGCTTTTCACCGGGCGGACCGCGAGCTTTCGCGCAATGTAGCCGGTAAAGGTCCTGTGGTAAAGATAAGTCGTGCTGCCCGGCGGACGCCCAGGGGCGTCTGGGTTCGGGTGGGGTGGGTAGTGAACCAAAACATTGCCCAACCAAGGGCCAGACGATAAATCAAAGGGGGACACCGATTGCCGGTTGCTCAATGGGTCATTACGGATAACCAAGCGTCATTAGCGGTTTTAGGTCGCAGGGATGAACATTTGAAAATAATCGAATCGGCATTAGACGTCAAGCTTACGGCTCGCGGGGATATCATTGCCATCACGGGAACGGAGCTCGCGCAACAGAAAACTCAAGAGATACTGGACCTCCTCACCGAATGGGCCCAGGCTGGCCAACCGGTGCGCCGGGATACAGTGGATACCGCGATCCTAGCCGTGTTGGAAGGGACCCAGCGGCAATTTCTTCATCTCTTGACAGAATCGGTCTTTACGACCACCCAAGGTCGCGTAATTCGACCGAAGACCATCGGCCAGCAAATGTATATCGAAGCCATCCGGCATAATCTTTTGGTGTTTGGGATAGGGCCTGCGGGAACCGGCAAAACGTATCTAGCGATGGCCATGGCGGTACAAGCGTTGAAGCAGCATGAGGTGGAACGCATTATCTTAACCCGACCTGCAGTGGAAGCGGGGGAAAAGCTTGGTTTTTTGCCCGGTGACTTAGAGAGCAAGGTCGATCCCTACTTGCGTCCCTTATACGACGCCTTATTTGAATTTTTGGGCCCCGAGGCCGTGGATCGGCATCGAGAAAAGCAACTCATCGAGATCGCCCCATTGGCCTACATGCGCGGGCGTACCTTGAGCAATAGTTTTATTATCTTGGACGAGGCGCAAAACGCCACCTACGAACAAATTAAAATGTTTTTGACGCGCATTGGCTACGGGTCCAAAATGGTGGTGACTGGCGATCAGACTCAGGTCGACTTAGGACGTGGACAACGGTCTGGCCTCCGGGTCGCTGCGGATATTGTATCGAGCATTAGCGATGTCGCAGTGATTCCGTTGGGAGCGCGGGATGTGGTGCGACACCCGTTGGTGGCACATATCGTGGAAGCGTTCCAACACCATGAAGACCAGGAAGCGGAGAGAGATCGAAGCGGTAGGAGCAACTGGCGGGAATTTCAACAAAGTGCCGCGGCCGTAGTGCCCGAAGGGAGTTTGTAATTAATTCGCCGTTCAACACATGAGGCGGGGTAGCCCTAGAGGGTGGTCTGGTTATCACCCGCACATAACGAAAGGAGGGCAGCGCGGCTTATCCGTCGCGGGACCCGATGAAAATTATGCTGAGAGTCCCCAAATCGTGGCAACAGTGGCGTAGTGCGCATCAGGACAGTGCTTGGCAGACGCGTCAAATGGCCATTGCCGCTGTCGTATGGGTGTTCCTCACCGCGATATTTTCGATAACGCTACTCGCTCAACGGATCGACGTGACGGTGGGTGATTACGCGCCGCGTAGCGTGGTGGCTCCGTATGGGGTGGTGGACTGGGGTGCCACCCAAAAGGCAAGGCAGCAGGCAGCGGCGGCGATCCCAGAAGTATATACACCGAACACCGAAATTTTGGCCGGCCAAAAGAAAATTGTGGCGCGGCAATTTGCTCTGTTGCAGAGCCTGGCTGAAGACCCTGGTGCCCCCTTAAGCCTTCGTGAAGCCGCCGCCGAACAGGC
>JAKADJ010000395.1 GCA_021820645.1 Bacillota bacterium | reverse complement strand
ATAAGACCGCTTAAACCGCAGAAGTGGAAACCGGCGACAACGTGAGGGCTAGCACGCATTCGCGGTATCTCCCCGGGCGACAAAACCGGATGTTGGCGGGGTGCGAAACTCAAGCAGCGATTTATGGACGGGCTCCTAGACGGATTGTGGACCACTGTAGTACCCGAGCCCGCCAAACGGCGAAGATCCTCATCATCGACC
Organism: Bacillota bacterium; assembly: GCA_021820645.1. The sequence continues at coordinate 2,825 of JAKADJ010000395.1, read as the reverse complement.
CAGACGGCGTGAATCGCCAAGGTCTTCGGGGTCAGTGCTCCCAACTCATCAAGATACGCGATGGGGGTTTTTCCGGTCTCGTGAAGCACCGCGGTTCGCTCATATTCTCCTTCGGCCACATGGATGTGCAGCCGGGTGTCGAGTTCCCGCGCGGTGTCGATGGCGGATTGGATCATCGCGGTGGAGGCGCCGTGAGGACTGTGCGGGGCCACGTCGACCGATACCAGGCGATTATCCCGCAGTAATCCGGCTAATGCGAGCGTATTGGCCTTGGCTTCCGCCGGGGTTTCTCGATAACGGCGGGGGGCTCCGTCCCAGTCGTAAAAGGTACGGGCCAAATTCAGGCGGATACCGACCTCGCGCGCGGCTTCGGCGATGGCCATGGCATTTTCGACACCCTGGTCATTCAGATAAAAGAAATCGGCAACGGTGGTTATCCCATGACGCAGCATGTCCCAGTACGCCAAGAGCGCCGATTGATAAATGTCATCCCGGGACAGGCTATCGGACACCGGGTACAAGACCTCGCTACGCCAGTCCATGAAGGTATCATCTTCGCCCAAGCCGCGCATCAAGACTTGAAACCCATGATTGTGTCCATTGGCAGTGCCCGCGACGAGCAAACGATCGGGCCACTCTTCGAGGGCAACCCCCATATGCTTTTGACGCAGTGCGTCTATCGGTCCCCGGTCCGCAATACGCCCGGATTGGTCCACGACGAATCCTATGCCCTGATGCATCGCCCCATCAAAGTAGCTCAGCGCTGGCACATAGAGCGTGCTCATGGTCGGCCTTCTTCGATAAGTTCACTGATGGTTCGGGTTGCGGCGGCCAGCACCTCGGCTCCTCCGAGGACATCATCGAATGCGGTCCATTCCTCGGGTGCGTGGCTAATGCCAGCCCGACTGGGAACGAAAATCATCGCCGCCGGCATCACACCGGACAAGATGCCAGCGTCGTGCCCTGCCCAAGATACTAGGCGGGTGTGGGAATACCCTAAGCGGTCGGTGACGCTTTCGATAATGGGCAACCACGGGGCGTGCAGGTGGGCGGGGGGGACATAGTGATAAAGGGTAGCCTCGGCGGCTGGGTTGACGACCCGGGCGTGCTCTCTGACCCAGTCCATGGCCGCCTCTAGTTCCTGTTCCTGAGGGGACCGCAGATCGATGCGAAGCACTGCCATGGCGGGGATGACGTTGGCCGCGTTGGGGTGGACTTCGATGGCACCTACGGTCCCAACCACCTGGGGTCGGCCGGCGATGAAATCCTCCAGCGAAACAATAAAGTGGGATGCCGCGACCAGGGCGCTGTGGCGATCCTCCTTAGGGGTCGTGCCAGCATGATTGGCCACACCGGGAAAACTCACGGCGAGGTGGGCGATGCCCGTAATATCGGTGACCACCCCAATATCCAGCCCGTCTTTTTCCAACCGCGGGCCTTGCTCGATATGGAGTTCGAGATAGCCAAAGAACTCGGGCCGAGTGTTTTTTACAGCGTCGAGACCCGCAAGCGAAAATCCATACTCCGCCATTGCATCGGCGAGTGATTGCCCCTCGGCATCTTTAGCGACGAGGAGGTGATCCAGGTCCAATAGTCCCGCTACGGCTTTGGATCCCAAAAGTCCGGTGCCAAAACGCGGGCCTTCTTCGTCCGTAAATGCCGCAACCCGTATCGGGCGTACCGGGTGACACCCGTGGTCGCGTAGTGCTTTAATTGTGGCAAGGGCAGAGACGACACCAAGCCCGCCGTCATAATTGCCACCCGACGGCACCGAATCCAGGTGGGATCCAATAGCTAGTGCGGGTCCGTTTCCGGCATCCCATTGTCCAAAGCTATTACCGGCTCCGTCCGTACACACTCGTAATCCAAGCGCCTGCAGTTTATCCCGAAACCATTGATGAGCCTGGCGTTCATTTTGGGACCAGGCAAGACGGTAATAGCCGCCTCGCTCCCCGTTGTATCCGATACCGGATAATTCTTCTAAGGCACCTCGCAAGTAGTCCGCATCGATAAGCGTCACGCTGGCCATCCTTTCGACATGCTTCGTAGGGTAGGATTCCTCAATCTGGGATAATCATCCCGGAGATCAGCCTCATCATAGCAAGATTTTACCGGGCACGCACCTTGACGCGGCGCGGATAAGGGGTTTTTCTTAGGTGACAAGGAGTTTCATGTGGTTATAGCGAATCGCCACATGAAGATAACGTTCACGCCGTAGAAGGGGGACCATCATGCCATCCGCATCGATGTCTGAGGAGGAAAAGGTCTTTAAGGATCCGGTACACGGATATATTTATGTCCACGATCCTGTCATCTGGGATTTAATTAACACCAAAGAAGTGCAACGTCTACGCCGCATTCGGCAGTTAGGCACGGCTTCTTTCACTTACCCGGGTGGCGACCATACCCGGTTTTCGCACTCGCTTGGAGTATACGAGGTTATTCGGCAAGTGCTGTTAGCTTTTGAGCGCAATAATTATGTGTGGCCCCACCATCTAGATCGACTGACCATGGTGAGTGGACTCTTGCACGATGTGGGGCACGCCGCATTCTCGCATGCACTGGAACCAGTGATTGGAATGCGGCATGAACGATGGAGTGAGCGCATCATTTTAGATCCTGCCACCGAGGTCCATCAGGTTCTAGAACGGGTGTATCCCGGGTTTTCTGGCCACGTCGCGGATGTCATCAGCAAACGCTATCCAAATCCCCTGGTGGTGTCGCTGGTTAGTGGCCAATTGGATGCCGACCGTTTGGACTATCTCATGCGCGATTCCATCTTTACGGGCGTTGATTACGGCAAGTTTGATTTAGCCCGCATAGAT
>JAKADJ010000394.1 GCA_021820645.1 Bacillota bacterium | reverse complement strand
CCCGCTCGTACCCTACACAGCGCGGTCGCCACCTGGACCTGGTCCCCATCAGATTCTCCCGCTGCCTCATTGGCGGACCAAGTCGGCCCAGGATTTGTCACCATCGATGAAGCCTTTAACGCCGACGCGGGAATCCTAGGCGCATTAGTCCGCCATCTTGGCACTGGCGGCCGCCTGGTGCTCATCGGCGACCCGGACCAACTTCTTCCGGTCACCGGGGGCTCACCCGTATTTGACATCTTGAAAGCCACGCAAGACGCCATCAACCAGCAATTGGTGCCTTCCCATCGCAATCCGACGGTCACTTTGCACCACAACCACCGCAGCGTTGCGGTAATTCCCCACAACGGCCGAGCCTTATGGGGCGATGCCGAGCGCGATCCCGCAACGCACCAGCCTCTCATCGACGCGTCCACGAACGCCCCGGTAATAGCCCAACACCGTTGGGACGCCCTGCACTTTCCCAGAATTCCGCTTCCCCCCGAGGCCGACGCCGTGGAAACCGCGTTGCTGGAGGCTGTGCGGGCTTGGGAACAGGATCGTCCTCCCGACGTGCCTTCCGAACAACAATGGCACGTCGTCACCCGTTACCGGGCTGCCGCTCAGTACTTAAACCAACGCATCCGCACCGCGCTTTTCCCCGACGTATCCGCACCATGGATCGTGGGCGACCGCGTGCTGCAATTGCACAACGACTATCAACTCAATGGCATCGGACTGCGCAACGGCGAGTTTGGCCACATTCTTCAGATCGATCCCGACACCATCACCGCCGCGTTCGCATCCGGAACGTTTACTGTCCCCATGCAATACGCCAACATCCATTGGGAGTTCGGCTATGTCACCACGGTCTACAAAGCGCAAGGGGGAGAATGGCCCGCCGTGGCCGTCGTAGACTGGCCAAAAGCCTGGGTGCCTTCCCTTCCCGATTCCCATCCCCCGGATGACTCCGAAGAAGCCGAGAACGATCAGGAAAATGGGGAAGACGATCCGAACGAGCCGGTGCCGTGGGACCACCGCAAGTGGAATCGCCGAGAACTGTATACGGCCTGGTCGCGCGCCAGAGACGTCCTCCTCTTTCTCTCGCCCCACGTGGACGATGCCATCCTCGACGCTACCCGCGATCCACATGCCCAACGCGATACCAACGGAGGACGCCAGACGCAACTTCGGGGATGGCTTCGCTACCGCTTTCAAAGCCGCACAGGACCGCGCCCCGGCGGACCCGCCATCCGGCGCACATTGTAAATCTCATCCCATCTCAACCATCCTTCGACCGTGCATTCGTCTCGATCTGCCGGGGGTCGAAGTTCCGGCTTGGGGAAATGCGCTCACGTTTCCGCATGTGCCTTAAATCTCACCATGCTGCATCCCGCATGGCATTAAGGGTTTATGTCCTCCATCGGAGGTAAAAAGGACAAAGTCCGTGCCTGCGAAACCCACGCCCAAGGGTTTATGTCCTCCATCGGAGGTAAAAAGGCTCAGCCGATCCTACCGCACCCGAAAGCAGTCGTCGTTTATGTCCTCCATCGGAGGTAAAAAGATTCTTGACGACAGCAAAACCGCGCGAACCGAAAGTTTATGTCCTCCATCGGAGGTAAAAAGACGTCCGATCACGATGGAACCGCGACCGTTTCCGTTGTTTATGTCCTCCATCGGAGGTAAAAAGCACTACGTCCGCCAGCGCACCCAAACACGACAGCGTTTATGTCCTCCATCGGAGGTAAAAAGATGAGGCGGGCGATCTCGCGACAGTTCCTGTTGGAGAGTTTATGTCCTCCCTCGGAGGTAAAAAGACCCACGAAGAGCCCGCAGAGTGAGAGGCCCATCCAGTTTATGTCCTCCATCGGAGGTAAAAAGAGTGAATATTTGATCTACCAAGGTGTTAAGGCGGGTTTGTGTCCTCCATCGGAGGTAAAAAGTTTCACTCCGCCTCGGAGTGTATGAGGTGCCACAAGGGTTATGTCCTCCATCGGAGGTAAAAAGCACACAGGTGCCGGCACGAAAGGTCTGTATCCTCCATCGGAGGTAAAAAGTTTGCCGGGGAAGCCCGTCACGTGGGCCCTGGCGGGTTTGTGTCCTCCATCGGAGGTAAAAAGCTCCACGATTACGACGACAACAGCCGATTTGGGATGGTTTATGTCCTCCATCGGAGGTAAAAAGAGCACCACCAGCCCCTTCCACCACCCCGCCCACGAACGTTTATGTCCTCCATCGGAGGTAAAAAGCTCTGCGACCGGGATTGTCAGCCGTCTCAGGGGGAGTTTATATCCTACATCGGAGGTAAAAAGAACTGAAAGCCGAACTGGAATCGGACCACGGCATCACCGTTTATGTCCTCCATCGGAGGTAAAAAGATTGGTCGTCGAGATGGGGCGCTGGTCGGCGGTAAAGTTTATGTCCTCCATCGGAGGTAAAAAGATTCCTGGGCTTTGTCTTGGATCCAAGGAATGAAGGTTTATGTCCTCCATCGGAGGTAAAAAGACGTCCGATCACGACGGAACCGCGACCGTCTCCGTGTTTATGTCCTCCATCGGAGGTAAAAAGCACCGCGACCACCGGCCCGCCGTTCAAACCACGACGGTTTATGTCCTCCATCGGAGGTAAAAAGTCCTTCGTCCAGGACGTGGGCTTAGCCAAAGGCGTTTATGTCCTCCATCGGAGGTAAAAAGATTGATACCAAGTCGCGCTGTCCGCCAGCAGACCGGTTTATGTCCTCCATCGGAGGTAAAAAGAGAAGGGATCCTTGCTCACCTGAGCGCTGTCGGGTTGGGTTTATGTCCTCCATCGGAGGTAAAAAGGGCATGGATCCGTCCCGCGACGGCATTGACGTGGACGTTTGTGTCCTCCATTGGAGGTAAAAAGTCTCATATATGGGATGGGCATAAAAAAAAGACCCCGGGTTTATGTCCTCCATCGGAGGTAAAAAGCGGCTCGGTCCTAGAGGCGATTGGCGCATACCCAAGTTTATGTCCTCCATCGGAGGTAAAAAGATCACCCGCGCCGGGAAAACACGCCGGGTGATCC
>JAKADJ010000393.1 GCA_021820645.1 Bacillota bacterium | reverse complement strand
GCCACCCTTATTGCGGCCGGTGACATATTCGTGTTTGGATGGCTCCGGGGCACCGCCTACGGCGGTCAACCCGATCGCCGAGATCACAGCATCTACGCCGTTCGTTTTCAACCGGCACAAATCAAGATCGGCGAGATACTGGCACTGGGTGATCGGGACGGACAAACACCGGAATGGGCCCGTGTGGAAAACGGACGCATCGTGGTGCAAGAGTGGACCGATGTCCATATTCCCGAAGCGGTTACCGCTGAACCTCGGTATCGGCGGAGTTCTTCTGGCACAAGCCACTAGCGGCAATCCAATGACGTAGGGCATCGTGGGTGGAACGAAAGTAAATATGTTCCCAAGGCAAATCGGTCAGGGGAAACCATGCAGCTTCCATGCATTCGGGCCCGCATAACACCGATTGCCAGGGAACCAACAGATCGTAAACAACCAAAATCGTCGGATCTTCACGGTAGCTATAGAGCCCTGAAAACTTGAGCGTTTCGGGATTCACTCGAAGGCCAACTTCTTCTCGCATTTCGCGAACTGCAGCGGCATACAGATCTTCACCGATTTCCCGATAACCTCCGGGTATGACCCAGCATCCGAATCCGGGATGGATCGCGCGTCTTACCAAAAGGATCCGGTTTTCACGGGTATATGGGATCGTTGACACCGCCACTCGCAGAGCCGGGTATGCGATCCGCCCACACTCTAAACATACCAATCGCTTCGCGTGGTATAAGGCCTGTTGCCTTAGCTCACCGCCACAAGACACACAAAATCCTTCCGTCATGCGACCCACCTCGCGCCCGCATTGAGGATGTGCTCCGCCCGATCGAGGCTCGTCCTGATCCCGGATCCCCTGTTACAATGTATCCAAGGATGATCGGTACCAGGAGGGGTGTTCTCTTGGCGAAATATCGCCACGATAAGATCAAAAGGCAACATCATGTCGTGCGAGACCTGGAACCGGGTCTCGAATTCTTGGCCAACTTGGAATCCGTCGATGGGATTATCCCCGCGGTGATCAGCCGAAAAAAAGGAGGGACTCTCGGTTTCACCTTTCAATACACCACCCCAAGCGGCTTAAAACTCATTGGTCGTTCTAGCGGAGCTGCCCAGGAAGTATTTGTCATCACCAAAGATCCCCAAACGGTTCTCCACGCCCTGTATGATGCCGGCCTCATTCGACGTCAGAAAGATTCGGATCCACCGTTAGACCAAAGTTAGCCGCAATTTCCTTAAACGGATCCACATAATCCTCGGTCACTTGGTAGTCGGAATCGTTCAGGGGTTCAACCCATCCTTCTGTGGCGGACGGATTAGAACTCACATATTGACGAAATCTCGCCTTCGTGGTGTCTTGCCCGTCAATACGTAGCCGCATCTGCAACCACCTCCCGAGCGGAGTGTCCCCCGCTGGCGCCCCCCTTATACGGCTATCCTCGACGCGGAGACCTATCGGGGCGCGCCTTAAAGGTTCGGCGCAACATCGGGCGAAAGACAGCTGTTGCCAACGCTAATCCCAAGCTTAGTGCAGCCGCCGCAAAGAGCGCCGTAAACCCAATCTTAATGCCGCTAACGGAATGGCCCTTTAAGAAAGCCACCATAGCCTGGTAAACCAAATAGCCGGGAACAAACGAAATGATGGCCGGCACCATAAAGAGCGTAACCGGCTGCCGTTTTTTAATCGCAAGAAACTCCGCCAGGACGCCGACAATGAGGGACCCCACGAAATCGGGTATTAGTCCCGCACCCGTGATAGTCCCCACCAAAGTGGCGCCCATCCATGCAATGGCACCAATGGCCCCCGCGATCCAAAGGTTTACTCCCGCCAACTGATAAAGATATCCAAAGGCCACCGTGGTTAAGCCCGCGAACAGTGCCGACCGAATCATGGCCAGCGCCCCCCTAGCATCAAGTACACATAGAGGGGTAAACTCGCCCCGGCGGCCACCGCCCCTCCTACCAAAATGGCCTCAAGAAGGCGTGCCGCAGCCGATAACAAATCGCCCGCTATCCCGTCACGTACCGCTGTCGTTAAGAGTAGGCCGGGTGCGAGCACCATGATGCCCCCAACTAAAATAGACCCCGGATGAAAGAACGGTTCCTGGGCTGCCAACAACGCGGGTAGGACAGCGGCGACCGCCGCCAACAGGTCTGAAAGGCTACCGGGGATGGTGGTCTGGCGTAATTTTTGGCGCACCAGTTGCGTCAGAATTCCAGCCACTGCGGCCGGCACAATGTCGACCCAGTGACCCCCCATCAATTGACTCATCAGCCCGGCCGCACCCGCTGCAAACAGCACCGACTGAAACGGCGTGTACGGCGACTGGGTCTGGGCGTCCATCAGTTTTTGGCGAAATTCGGGCAAGGGAATTGGGGTTTGGGCTACGTCACGGGATAACTGGTTGATGGCCGCTACGGCCGCGAGGTTAACGACGCGGCGTTGGATCCTTCGTAATACGGTTCCCTCTTGCGATGCCACAAATAAAGCGGTAGGAAATGCGACCACGTGCAAACCCGGAACCTGATAGGCCCGGGCCAAACGTTCGATAGTATCCTCAACTCGCGATACTTCGGCGCCACTCGCCATCATCGCCAGACCAGTTTCAGTGATGACTTCCAGCACGCTCGGGTCGAGACCCGGGGTCTTGGTCTCCATCGGAACCTCCCTTAATCGGACGAAACACCCAGAACTGTGCCAACAAAAACCCTACCACGGTCCCAAAGGGAATCGCCACCAAGTCAGCGATCAAATAATTCCAGTGCGGATTGGTTAAGATGACGGCCCACCACCGATCGGCGCTCGCCGGAAATTTGGTCGCCACATAATGGTTCCAAGGATGCTCTAGCACCAAGCGGTAGATGCCGGTTTGAATCAAGAGCCCTCCCGCTGACACCAGGTTATATTGTCCCAGTTTCGGCCAACTAGCGGGTTGTTTGAAAGTAAACCAGGCATTGAGCAGATAGTTACTGATAATCGAGGCTTCGACTGCAATCACGTAGGTCGCTGTGAGTGCCCCAGGAAAAAGTCGCCGTGCT
>JAKADJ010000392.1 GCA_021820645.1 Bacillota bacterium | reverse complement strand
GAGCGATACGTCGGCCATATACACGGGCACGTTGTCGGGTAGCGCGGCAAGGGCCTGACTGACCCGATCGGGTTCGGTGAAGATCGGAGATAATCGGCAAGTCATCCCGATTAGGGCGGCCGTTGCGCCGTCCAAACAATTTTGATGCGTGATGAGCCACCCGCGGCTCGGATCTGTGACCAAAATCAAAACCTCCTATCATCTTCGACACATGGTACCATAGGAATGGGCCGAGAAAAAATCGAACATCGGTGTCGACGGGGACATCGGGGGGCTGTCCATGGAAGACAAACGGAGCAAAAAATCAGGTGATCGAGCTCAGTCGGTACACTATTGTGCCACCTGCGTCTGGATTCAACACCAATCACCCGGAGTCTTTTTCCGTTCACGGCTGGGTTGGGAGACCAAGCCGCGGTGGATCTTTAGCTGTTGGTCGCCACGCGAGCGCTATAAAGGCCGCGACTAATCCAGAATCTCAATGCGAGTGGCCCACAAGGTATTGCCGCGCATGGATCCCGCAAGCCGGACTTGAGCACCAGGCAATAAGTTGGGGGATCCAATCACTTCGGTTGAAGGAGTCGCCTGCACGGTGACTAAGGCGGGCGATTCTACGTGTGAGAGTGCCAAGAAGCGCCGGATCGGTGCCCCGCGGTTCGGATGTGGAATGCTTCCACCGGTGAGTAGGGTGGCTCCCATCACAAAAGTTGCCAAGACCCGGCGTGACCTTACTCGATGGCCCATGACAGATTCTCTCCCCCGAGGTGTGACGTCTTATACATGGTTCGTCTTTGAAGCCGGGAAATCCTGCCTCGTAACCTGAATCTCACTTAAAGTCTTCGCAGATACCGGAGAGGGCTTCTATTGTTCTTGATTCCGAGGACGACATCAGGTGGTCGAGGTCCGCATTCAGGTCTTTGCTAAAGAGTCGGCAGACACGTGATACAATCGAACAGCATGGTGCACGAAGGCATGGAAAGTGCCCAAAGTGCCTGTCGAGGGGGAACACTTGTGACAATAAGCCGCAAGGCTTACCTAGCCGCTTTGATTACCGTAGTCTTTTGGTCTTCGGCATTTGTCGGCATTCGCATAGGGCTCGGATCGTTTAATCCCTACCATTTGGTGTTATTGCGATTTCTGGTGGCCAGCCTGGTGTTTATTGTCCTGGTGCCCGTGTTCAAGATCAGGCCGCTGCCCCGTAAAACTTGGCCTCGGGTCATTGTTAGTGGTGTGGTGGGATTGACGATTTATCATACGGCGTTGTCGATTGGTGAACAGACCGTAAATCCTGCGACGGCGAGCTTCATTATTGCCGGTGCTCCCATCATTTCGGCTATTTTTGCCTCACAATGGTTGAAGGAAAAATATACCCGGTTAGGATGGCTAGGGGTTGTCATAAGCTTTCTCGGAGTCCTGGTGATCACGGGGTTTGGTTCGTCTTTTCACAGCGACGCGCTGCTCATTGTCTTGTCGACGGTGGCCACGTCGATCTACTTTATCGTCGAAAAGCCGTTACTAGCTACGTACCGCACTCTTGACGTTACGGCTTGGGTAACTTGGGCGGGCACGCTCCCGATGCTACTTTATTGGCACGGTTTTCTCAACCAATTGTCGGCGGCCACTGTCAATTCAATTGGGTGGGTTGTGTACATTGGGATTTTCCCGGCTGCCGTGGCTTACCTAACCTGGAACATTGCTCTGGCACACGCGGATGCCAATCAGGTGACCCCATTCCTTTATCTAAGCCCCATTTTGGCTGCCGGATTGAGTTGGGTCATGCTCCACCAGGTACCGGGATGGCCGGTCTGGATTGGCGGTTTATTCGTGTTGGCCGGGGTGATCTTGGTGCAGCGCTATGGCAAACCAAGAGGTCCGATTTTGGAAGACCTCTCAGCGTAATCAGGGTACTAACGAGCGATTTTTGACCTTTTGAATGAATAAGGACCCTACGATGAAATATAAAAAGGTGACAATAAACAAGATACGATACGCGATCCCCAAGTTACTAAGCTGGGTGAGGGGTGCAATCAAGGCGCCGGCAATGAGTCCGGCGCCGACCTGAGCGAGGTTAAATGAGGCTTGCCAAAGCCCCATGCTCCGGCCCTCTAACCGACCTGCGGGCAGGACGTCTACGGCCAAAGCCCAATCGGTCGACAAGTAAATGCCATAACCAAACCCAAACACGACACCCATGATTAGGATCAGCGTGATGTTGGTGGTGACTGCGAACACGAGCGCAGTGAGACCCATGAGACTGCCGCCGATGACCACTAGACTCTTTCTTTTCCCTAGGCGGTCACTCAGCCACCCGGCGGCCAGCACGGATACCAAAGAGCCGAGAGTTAGAAGCGCTAATATATTAAAGACAATACCTTCGGGATTGTTGATTCGGGCGGTAAACTTGAGATAATAGAACAAGTAGTTTTCGAGTGTGGCAAACCCGAGCATTACCAGTAATCGCGTGCCGAATACCCACCAGAAATCCGGATACTCCCGGGGCGAGATCCACATGTCTCGGATCCTCGGGGTCGTCGGCGGAAAGAGAGTCCCCTGTCGCGAGTCCTCTTCGTGGACTCCACACTGGGTGACGGCCCAGCCAGCTACCAGAAACCCAGCCATGGCCCAATATACCGTCGTGTTGCCCAGCAGCCGCGGTAGCAAGGCCCCAAATATTATAGCAAATTGCGTCATGAATCCCATGTATCCGGCCGCCGTACCCCTTTGAGTATCCGGCACTAAGTCTGGAATAAGCGCTTGATAGGCAGCTTGGGCAAAGTTGGATGAGAGTTGAACTAACATATATCCGGCGACGAAGATCCAAAGATCGTGCATGCTATAGCCCATTAGGGCGAGCCCGGCAATATTTCCGGCGGTCCCCAGTAAAATATAAGGACGGCGGCGTCCCCATCGGTGTCGCACATGGTCGCTGACGAGGCCGCCCCAAGGCTGCATCACAGTAGCGATTAAGGACCCAATGATGACCAAGACGGAGAGCACGCTTGCGGAGTGATTCTTGCCGACCAGGTAGAAGACCCGGAACTCCCGG
>JAKADJ010000391.1 GCA_021820645.1 Bacillota bacterium | reverse complement strand
CGGTATTTTTTCGAGATCATCGTGATGAATGAAGTGCCGGGACTAACGGTACCAGGGTTTTGACTTGAGGGCTATTAGTGGCGCCGAGATACCCGAGGTGCCAACTACTCTGGATCGTCTTTAGGACACAATAGTGGTTACATACGATGGGCACCGACTCCGGGCGCACCACGTGGCGGTCGATGACGATGAGAGGAACCCGTCCGCCGCCCAATGGAATGCCCAAAATTGCTGGCGTACCAGGGGCTCCCTGCAGGTAGCTTGGCAGGCTTGCCAGGTGTGCCGGATAATTGGCCTCATCCCATAGGATGAATATCACGGCGTTGCCGGACCAGCTGGGCGAACGTTCAATGTTTTTTACCCAGGTAGCGAGAAATTGGTCCCCAAGTCGTTCTAACTGGGCCCCATGGCTTACAGGGCAGGACGCGCCAGCCAGATTAGGCTGACCATGCATATCGTGGCAGAGATTGGGGGTGATAAAAACCAGTTTAGGCGCCGTTCCTTGTTGGAGCTCACGGGCAAAACCTCTCAAATTGGTCGTATGCCGGGCCAATGCAGCATGCCTAATCGATGTGAAAAATTCGAAGGGATCGTGCTTTTTAGCATAGAGCGCATTGGGAGGTGCGGCCAAGGACTGGCTTCCGGTAGGATTCGGGTACCAAGCTCCGGAATATCCGGCACGAGGAATACTTTGCATGACCGCTTGCCAACTGATTCCGTGGGACCGCAGTGCTGCGACCACGGTGGGCGCACTGTACGATGAGGTGGGACTGTCTGTGAGCTGTCCTTGAGTCGATCCCGAAATCAGTGCCAAATAATTGGGCAAGCTCGGATGGGTCACCCCGTCGTATCGGGTGTCCACCCCTCTTGTCGCCAACAGCTGATCGATATACGGAGTGTTAGGGTTATGCACCAGGCTCGCGGTCCCATGGTTTTCCATGACGATGATAAACACATGAGAGAAAGGGGCTACGGTCACGATCCGCCCGGTGGCCGGTTGCGGTGCCATGAGGATACGAAGGGCCACATAGATCGCGAAAATCAGCAGGATCACCGCGGCAACTAGTTTCCTAGCAGTGGTTCCCATGAGTAGCTCCTTTCCTTCGGGTTAGGGTGCCTTTAGGCGTGCACGGATATTCCGATCGCGGGCTAAAATTAGTTCGTTTTCCAATAAGATGACTGACTCGTTCCAATCAAACTTTTGGCACGCGGCCAAGGCACGCTCGGCGAGGCCTAGTCGTAGCGCGGTGTCTCGGATCAGGCGCAGAACGTTTTGGGCTAACGCCTCCGAGTCGCCCACCGGGGACAATAAGGCGGTCTTGAGGTGCTCCGCATACTCGCGGTGTCCCCCGATATCCGTTACGGCTAGCGCGGCACCCGACAACGCCGCCTCCATCGGCGGCAGCCCCCATCCTTCGGTCCAACTCGGCCCCAAGAATATGGCTATGTCGTTGTATATCTGCCGCAATTGTGCGCGCTCCGGGTTATACACATAGCTAGCCCAGGGCGGCACGGCCGCCGGGCTGGGCTCGGCCCCAAATAGCGTAACGGTGACGCCATTTTCGCCTTGGCGTACCAGGTTTAGCGCTTTGAGTCCGTCTTCAGTCCCTTTCCAGGGCGCGGAATGAACCATCATTCCGACGTGTTTAGGGTTTCGTAATGCCGACGGTCGATCTACACCAAATTCGCTCGGATCCCGTCCGTTGGGTACGTACGCGGCGGTTTCGCCCAAGCTTACGGCATAATCTTGAAGCCATTTCGCAATGACGATTTTATGTAGCGGGAGACGCCACGTAGCCCTCACCCGTTCGGGGTCACCCCCGGACCAGGTCTCCAGATGCTGAATGAAGTAACACGGGGTTCCTTTGGAGGCGGGATAGCGTGCTACCCACTCTGCCGTGTGCCATGCCGTGGCGATGACCACGTCAGCATCGGGGATCCAAACCGGGGCAAAACTGGGTCGCCACAGTAGTCGGACATTAGGATGAAGCGACGCCCACGAAGGACGAAACGAGTGGGGCCCGTGTCCTAGGCGCCGCCAATACGTTTTCCAAGCTTGCAGATGGGCCCGCACCGAGACGTCGGTACGCACGCGCGGAGCCTGAACCACATAAACTTGATGGCCTCGAGATTGCAGGCGATTCGCGTATTCGTAAACGACTTTATACCCACCGATGGGCACGTGACTGAAATTCGGTAAAAGAAAGCTAATGCGCACCGTGTTCGCTCCATATTCATTGCGCCGTAGAACCTTTTCCAATGACGCCGGTCAAAGACCGTTTAATACCGTATCCTGATAGAGCATCAGCGTTCGCTTAATCTTCCCTACGTTTATCTGATAGGCCACTTCGGGAACCCCGGGTTGTTTTTGCAATGTGAATCGGCTCGTGGGTACCGTAGCGGGCAGCAAGAGGGAATAGGAAAGCGTGCCCCGACTGGCCGGTGCCGACGCCGTAGGCTTATTGGGTATCGTAACATGGGTCCCGATCACCGTTTTGTTAACGGCTGTGTTGATATACTGCTGAACCGGGCCGTTCTCCCCGCTCAAGTGTTGGAGTTTGGTTCCGACAGGCACGTATAGACGGATCCATGCCGTATAGGGCACCACCAACCAGTTGCCATCAGGGGGTGCGGGATTAACCCAGGTGACACGGACATGTTCTACACTTTGGCCGCCGACTCTTTGAACATTTACTGCGACCGATTCATGAATGAAATAATTGTCCTTATGGCCCCCGAGATTTTCATCAACCACTTCCAGATAATTTCCCGAGACCTGCCGATCTATGGTGCCTGCCCAGTTAAGTTTTTGCAAAAGATTTTGGGCTTGGGTGTTATTGAAGTTCACCAACAATAACTTTTGTTGTAGACCTTGAATCACCGTTGTCAAAATGTGTTCCAACAAAATGCCCCGGGCGGTAAACGCCTTGTGCAAGATTGTCTTCATCATCACGCTGATAAAGGCTTTACGTTCAGCTTGGGACAGGCCAGATTTCTCGGCCATGTACTCCATCTCATAATTGGCATTTTGCGCGGTTACCTTCACTG
>JAKADJ010000018.1 GCA_021820645.1 Bacillota bacterium | reverse complement strand
GCCGACGCAAGTTGGCCGCCGCCACCCGCGCATTTTGCTCACGAATCGGCCCGAGCCCCACTAAGGCCAGGTGGGACACCGCCTCGGGATAGTAAAGGGCATACAGCAACCCTAAGGTAGCCCCCCAAGAATGGCCGACAATCCGGATCGAGGAATACCCCAAATGCCGCTGAAGCTGGTCAAGATCCCGTAATAGTTGGTCAACCGTTACGCGTGACGAATCTGGCGTGAACGAGTTCCCGGTACCACGTTGGTCATATAGAATGCATCGATGCTCCTCGACCCATAACCGGGCCGCATCGCGGAGATAGTAATGAGAGTCCCCAGGTCCGCCACTGATGAAAATTACGGGGTCCCCGGCGCCTTGCACATAATAGGTTAGAATTCCACCGTCCAATTCAAGCGATTGCCTCTGCCAATCCATTTACTGTTCCCCGATCTCCATCGAAATCCCTGCCATTCCAGGACAGCGCCCTCACCGTGAAGCCTCATAACCCCGGCATGCCATGAGCACGCCACTCCAACGCGCGGCGTTCGAGCGCCGTGACGAAATCATGTTTGGCCACACTGTATTCCCGCGTGTCTGGATACTGAACGGCTAATTTTTGTTTGTACCGACTGTAGTCTTGCACTGCAGCGGGATGTTGGCGTAAGTAGTCGCGAAGGACTAGGTGACGGGCTATATCAGGATGTCCGACCGCATAGAAGTGCAGATGATGCGTACGATTGGATCCACCTTTTCGAAAGAGCCTGCGCCCCGGAATGCCCCACTCACCGCCCATTTCATATCCAAACGACTGGAGGCGTTCTGCACTGGCGTCAATCAGGTCGATGTGGTTCACAATGCCCATCATATCGATCACGGGTTTTGCCCACATCCCCGCGACACTGGTACTTCCGAAATGCTCGAACACGACCACCTGCGGTAGCAATAACGTGGTCAACTTCTGGGATTCACGGTGAAATTCTTCTGCCCATTCTTGTTGGTATGGGCTCAGTCGCACTTGCATGCCGCCCCCGATTTTCTGACCCTACCCCACCTTAATGCATACCATAAGCCGAGTTCCTGACCTTCCCATCTCATTCTATAAAACGTCCTTGCATTTTGACAAATCTTACGGTGGCAACCCATGGTCGACCTTTGCAAGCCGTGCCTCATATAATTCAGCCGAATATCAAGAGATGCGAGTGCCTGCTAAATTTTTAGCAAACACTTTCCCTCGGAGAACTTCCGTGGTAGCTTGGTCGCGTTATATAGGGTATTGTCTACGGATAGACGTCGAAACGTCCTGATAGACTCCCCAAGGAGGGGTACTTCCTCGAAAGGATGCCAAGCAAATTAGACGAGGTCAACCAGGGACAAGGAAGGCATGTCAACCATATGAGCCAAACATTCGACGTCATCGTGATTGGTGGCGGGCCTAGCGGCCTCATGGCCGCAATTGCGGCCAGACTTCAAGGAGCGAGCACACTCGTGCTCGAAAAGGGCAATAAACTCGGACGAAAACTCGGAATTTCCGGAGGTGGGCGCTGTAATGTCACCAATGCCAAGCCGATGGATGAGCTCATGAAAAATATTCCTGGCAACGGTCGGTTCCTTTACTCCGCACTGAGTCAGTTTTCGAATCGGGAAATCATCGAATTCTTCGAATCCCTGGGGATTCGCCTCAAAGAAGAAGACCGGGGTCGGGTCTTCCCGATAACGGACAAAGCGTCCACAGTAGTCCGCGCCCTCATTGAGAAGGTCAATGCCTTGGGTATCGTGGTCCGTCAAGACACCCCGGTCGAAGGATTACTCGTCGAATGCGGACACGTGATGGGAGTCAAGCTTCGAGACGGCGACACGGTTCTCGCCCACTCCGTGATCATAGCGACCGGCGGCTGTAGCGTGCCACAGACTGGGAGCACCGGGGATGCTTACCCCTGGGCATCCGCGGTGGGCCACACCATCATCACCCCCTATCCCACGGAAGTGCCCTTAACCAGTCCTGCATCCTTCATAACATCCCGTGCCCTCCAAGGCTTATCTTTTAAAGATGCCACGATTTCCATTCAAAATGATCGGGGTAAAACCCTGACCCAAGAATATGGCGACTTCATGTTCACTCATTTCGGCTTAACTGGCCCCATCGCGTTGCGGTGTAGCCACTACGTATCAACCGCATTACGGAAGGATCCTGATGCCGTGCTCAGCGCCGTGATCGACTTCTTTCCGGAGCAACCGGCCGCACAGTTCGTGGCCACGCTTAAAGATCACAGGTCCCATGATGGTGCTAAGCAAATTAACACCCGTCTTTCCGAGTGGCTTCCCGACCGATTGGTCGCCGTCATGTTAGAGCGCGCTGGCATCGCGCCCACCACCACCATGGCCCACTTAGGAAATGAGGCTATCACCGAGATTACCGCCTGTATCAAAAAATTCCGCATGCCGATCCGGGGCACCCTCCCTCTGGAAAAAGCTACGGTAACTGGAGGTGGTGTCTCGATCAAAGAGATCGTCCCGCACACCATGGCCTCCAAGTTGTGTGCCGGGCTCTACTTCGCGGGCGAAGTCTTGGACGTCCATGCCCATACGGGAGGATATAACATCACGGTGGCGTTTTCGACTGGACATGCAGCGGGCATCGCAGCCGCGGAATATGCCGAAGCCCTACACTCTTGAGAAGGAACCGTAAACATCTCACATTTAGCCGTCATGGCGGGACATCCCTGAATCGCCCAATCTAACTTTTCCAGGACTTGGTACCGGTGAACAATTAGCCCGTCTGGCCGGTACTCTAGGATCCTCGATTTTTGCAAGCGAAGGGAATCCCTGTAGATTTTTGGAATCGAAACCCGCCGAGCATTTTTCCAATGGAACCCTATCTCGAGAAAATTCTCGCGATTCCGCTTGGGCCGGTTAATCTTAGACAAATAAAGATATTGCTACCGCAATATTTCCGTGTTTTGTGGGTGGTTCCCCCATATGGGTATGCTCGCCGAGACCTTCATAGCGTTGCTACACCCGAGGTTCTCGAATCACGCTGTCAAGACCGCATCATCGAGGGACTCGGACAGCCCGGTCCCCGCACCATTGACTACACCAGACCCGTTACCAAAACAGCTTCAAAGGAGGCCGTTTAACTGAGCCCACTAGAGTGTGCCGTGGTGGTTACTGGCCACCACGTGAAGACCGCACCTGAAAGCGTTACTGTGGTGGGGTGCAGCCACACGTCGATAGCCCATCCATGGCGCGGGTGATACCACACTTGACGCGGCGGTGAGACCTTGCGGACTGCACTCATGACATTGTCCAGGTGAGCTGCAGGTATCATGAGCCAGATACGCCAGTATCGATGCCCACTCCAGCCCCCATGCACTCTTTGTTGTTCAGTCCATTCCCGCTGCTGATCGACTAAGACACGCCGGACCGCTTTGGCATCTTCGTGAGGAATTAAAATTTCCAACCGCAGATTCGCTTCAGACATCCGTATCCCTCCCTGGGTTCCGTGGACTTGGCAAAGACGCGGGGTTCGAGAGGACGCAATAACGTGCCACGAGAAACACATCTGTCAACAGAGTAGTCTATGCTAACCATCATCATCGACTGACTGGTTTTGAGAGGTTCATTATATCAAATAACCCTTAATTCGTCGCAGTATTCTGTTATATATGAAAACCTATTCTTTTGAAGGGTCCGTGTGACGAACACCATGAGATGTAATGGGCAGTAGCCGTGAGCCCCCCCTCCGGATTTGTTGTAGATCCGCTGTGACATGGAGCCAGCCGGAATCCCTATACACGACGGTAGGCACCTCATGCAGTCCGAACCAGACAACTCGTTTTGGCTTTAAAAAACCTTCCGGCAGTACGAAAAGCCTGCGGTGTTCCGATGCGCGGTCATTATTTGCACTCTTGCGCTCCTCGGAGGTCAAGGGCCAATAATATGTCCCCGAAGCGTGGTCGCTCGAATAGCTCTTCAATCTCTGGCGTATGCGTTTGTGCACCCGATTGTCAGCGGTTCCCAGTAACTTTCGGTCGGATCCCGCGTTATACTCGCGACAGACAAACGCAATGGAGGAATTTTTCAACATGATGAAGCCGATCGTAGTCGGATCTATGATTCTTGTAGGCAGTACGGTGCTCGCGGGCTGTGGTTTAAGCGGGACCATGCGCACCAATAACCCCTCAAGCATTCCCTCCGCCAGCATGGGTCCCTCGTCATCGTCCCCCTCCCCAACATCGTCGACACCCACGACTTCGTCTCCATCCAACGCGTCGCCATCGGCGACATGGCTATTCTCCTTGTCTGACTTGGAAGAGATTTATGCGACGCTTAGCTATCGCTCCGTAGGTCCTATTCTCCCGCCTACAGCCATTCAACAAGCGGTTCAACATTGGGAATATCAGGTATCACCGGCGATGTTACCGTATGTGCCGCAACGCGATGCTAGTCTAGATGCCACGTTGATTAAAGCCATTCAACAATACCGGGGCCGCATTATATCGTCCAACCAGGCTTTAGTAAAAGTTTCCTCATTGCCGGGCTGGACCTTCCAACGGGATCAACTGCCATCAGGAAACCGCGACTTCTGGTGGCCGTCGAACAACCATTGGCCAACTTGGATAACACCGAGTAAACAAAGCGGGTAATTTTGACTCAACGGCACCTCCGTGCGGAAGGAGGTGGCCAGTTCCCGATATCCCACCACTCGGACAGGATGCACGCATTTTCGTAGATGCCGCAATGGGCGAGGAGCCCTGAGCCCTCCCTCCAGACTTGCTGTTCGAGCTCCGTTTGGACCTGGAGCCGACCAGAATCCCTTGACACGATGGCGGGCCGCATTTTATGGTGCGACCCACCACGTCGTCTGGCATCGCTCGAGTAGCACCTCAATCCCTGGCGTGTCCAAAATTTTGATGCGTCCTGGTTAGGGTGAAGCCATCCCCTCATCCTGCTGTCCGCGATCGTTTTGCTTAGGATCATTAGGCTCTCACTCCCATGGTGGGGTGTTAGTCAAACTGACCCTTGAAAATACTCCGGGTCATTGGGGGCACGGGGTTGCACTGCGGTTCCTAGCATGCTTCACTAGGAGCACAGGCGCCATAGTCGTTCGGTATTATGAGATTGCCACCAGGAGGAGTGTGGTTTACCTATGGACATTTACACCAAAGTCACGCAACCCGTCGATGTCCTCACCCCAGCCAATGCCGTTTCCCCGCCAATCTTTCAAACCTCGGTCTATGCGTTTAATGACGTGACCGCAGTGGACGAATTGTTAGCGGGCACGCGTGAAGGATATTCATACACCCGAGGTGGTAATCCCAACACCGATGCGCTCAGCGGTTTTGTTGCCCATCTTGAAAACGCGGAAAAGGGCGTCATCACCAGCTCCGGAACGGCCGCTCTCCTGGCCGCCATTTGGACTTTACAACCCAGACCGGGACGCATTGTGGTGGCCCGAGAAATTTACGGAGGCACAGTGGGTCTGGCCAGAAATTTGTTGGAACCAATGGGCTATGTGATGGAATGGGTCGACACCCACAATGCGGCGGACCTCGCGGTGCACTTCGCCAGCGGGCCCGGCGTATTGGTACTGGAAACCCTCTCCAACCCCCTAGGTCGCATTGCTCCATTAGATCAGATCATTCGAACGGCGCACGACCACGGGATCTCCGTCATTATCGATAACACATTTGCGACCCCATTTCATGCTACTCCGCTTCACTGGGGCGCCGATCTTGTGGTACACTCCTTGACCAAATTTATTGGGGGCCATAGTGACCTCATCCTGGGTGCGGTGGTCGGGGATGCCACTACAGTTGCCAGGACTCAACACATTGTGGACACCGCAGGATTTACCCCAGACCCTTTCGCCGCATGGCTCGCCCTGCGCGGAGCGAAAACCTTAGCGCTCCGGATGACCCAATCCAGTCGTAACGCCCAGGCCCTGGCCGAGGCACTAGAAACGATGCCTCAAGTACGAGCCACCTATTATCCGGGCCTGCCGTCGCATCCCGATCACCCAGAAGCCCAACGCCTGCTACAACGGGGATTTGGATCGATTGTCTCGATGTCCCTGGCAGGCGGATACGATGCGGTCCAATGCCTGATTAAAAAGCTTAAGATCGTGCGCTTCGTTCCAAGCTTAGGCGACGTCTCAACCACCCTCTCCCATCCCGTAGTCGCCTCGCATCGGGAACTCGCGCCTGAGGAAAAGGCTCGCATCGGTATCGATGAGAGCGTCGTCCGTATTTCGGTGGGGATCGAATCGAGCCAGGACATTATCGAGGATTTCCTTTCAGCGTTGGCGTGAAGCGTCAGGGAACAATTTTCACGAGACCAGGGGCCTATGGTAGATCTCCTTCACGATGCCAATGGCGCCGCGTAACCCGGCGCTTAGCCTGGCGGCGGGCCCGAAAAACCGAACCCAAGAGTACGACGGTGACAATCCAGGCGATGTCGCGAAGTACGAACCAGTGATGCTCCATAAAAAATATGCCGAGTGCCCCCACCCCGGCCGCGCCCAAAAGGCTCATCAGCCCTTCCATGAGGTCGCCTAATCGGTCAAGTCGCCGAGTCACCGAGGACAACTCGGGACGCGTCACCAGCGTACCGGCTTCCGCCTCCGCCAACACCCGATCCAGACTCACGGGCACCCGTTGGATAATCCCTACCGCATCCCATACGCGCTGTCCTACCGCATCGACCGCAGTGCCTAACTCGGGGCCTAACCAATCGAACAGGCCCTCCCGAATCTTTGCGAGCCAGGCTGCTCCGGCTTCACGGCGTCGCTGGTTCAGCAGGGGGAGCGCCTCTTGGCGCAAGAGTTGCATCCAGTCTAAATCAGGATCCAGCGCCGACACCAAGCCAAACACCATGCCGATCGCACGACCCAAAAACATGTACTGGGCCGGGAATAGTAAGGGCTCTTCGTAGAGAAAATCTTGAAAGTCGCGAACGACGCCATCTAATCGCGGGCCAGGGCTAATCGGGGTGCCGGCACTACGCTCTAACATAACCGTTACCGCACGTTGTAACAAGGTTTTTTGGGCATGCGGAGCCAGAAACCCTAACCCATCAATCGCCTCCACCACACGCCGCGCATCTTTGGTCAAGACTCCTTCTAAAAATTTAGCGGCATACGCCAAGTGCTCAGCTGGGATGTGGCCCATCATGCCAAAATCTAGGAAGACAAGCCGCCCATCCTCCGCCGCGAAGAAGTTGCCCGGATGTGGGTCGATTTGCACCAACCCATCGCTAATGATCTGTTTCAAAAAGGCATTAACCAGGGTCCGGGCGAGCCCCTTAGGATCCAAGCCGGCTTCGATGAGAGCCTTACGATCCGTGAGTTTGAATCCCGACACAAACTCCATCACCAAGACTGTCTCGTGAGAAAACTCCGGATAGACGCCAGGCACTCTGACCGCAGCATCTTTCGCAAAATTGGTGGCAAAGGCCTCTAGACTCTGAAGCTCCTGGCGGTAATCCAATTCCCGATGCACCATGTCTCGGAATTCCTCAAAGAGTCTCACGGTATCTAAGCGACGCCCCGGTTTGGTCCACCGCCGCAAGGCCGCCATGACATGGCCTAAAGCCTTAAGATCGATGGAGGCCAAGTGTTCAATTCCGGGCCGTCGCACTTTGACTGCCACCACTTCTTTGGTTTTGGCTAAGACTGCGCGGTGCACTTGACCCAGCGATGCCGCCGCCACCGGTTCGGGGCTAAATTCTAAGAAGACTTGGGACCAGTTATGGCCATAGGCGGCCGCCAAGGTTTTCTGAATCTCTCCAAATCGCGCGGGCGGCACCTGGTCCTGCAGCGTTTGTAATTGACGAGTGAACTCTAACGGCAGGACGTCGGTACGGGCACTCAGAAACTGTCCGACTTTAATGATGAGTCCTCCGAGGCGAAGCGCTTCCCGCCGAAACCGGGCGCCCCCTGCGGCGTAAATACGAGACTCCTGGTGCTTGGCCGCTTCGGCTGACAGGCGGCGCTTAGCCCGGGCGATGGCCCGGGCATCTCCCCAAAAGCTTAATGCGAGTCGGAAAATCGCCGCCGTGCGGCGTAAGCCGTTTTCGGACGCCACCTAAGGCGCATCCTCCGTGGCCTCGTCATGGGATTCGGATACCGGGTCTTTCCACACATCGAAAGCCTCTTGCATCTTGTCCCGAAATCGACGGCGTTTGGCGTGATAGGCCTCCCGTTGTTCGGGACTCATCTCGGAGCGACGCCACCAGGATCGAATTCCCAATGCCGCTAATAACACTAACCACCAAGGCGTACGATAGCGTCTTCTAAACCACATCGCATTCACTTCTTTCTGCCTGCTTAAGGCCTAGTCTACCCACCATTAAACCTTAGGATCTGCGGATTTTTAGTCGCGTCCCCCGATTGTACGCCAATTGTGCCCGGGAATCATGAGACGGTCCTGGCCATCTGGGCCCTGGGAACCCGCCGAATATGGTTCAGGTTTGTCGTGGCTCCAAGCTTCTAGCACTGGCGTGAGAATCCGCCAGGATTCCTCGACCTCATCAAACCGCAAGAAATATCCGCGATCCCCTTTTAAGGCTTCCAACAGAAGTTGCTCATACGCGGTATAGTCCGGTTCGTCTGTTTTCTCATACGGCGTAGCTAGGACAATTTTCCGCGTATCGAGCTGGAGCCCTGGCTCCTTGGCCCAAGCCACCACATCGATACACTGGTCTGGCCACATGCGGAACACGATCCAGTTACTTAAGGGTTTCCCAAAGAGCCCCGTCGGGACATCTTTAAGCTCGACGGCAATCTCCGAAAACCGTGCAGAAAGCCGTTTACCACTGCGGAGGTAAAACGGCACCCCCTGCCAGCGCCAGTTGTCTATGTAAAGTTTGATCGCCGCGAAGGTCTCAGTCGTGGAGTCCTCAGGAATCCCGGTCTCTTCGAGGTATCCCGGTACCGCTTGATCCCCAATCGTCCCCTTCGTATATTGCCCCCGACAGGCATAATCCTCCACCGCATCGGAAGGGATGTCGCGGACCGCACGCAAAACTTCCACCTTGTGTTCGCGCAAGACTTCTGCATCCCAAGTGGAGGGCGCATCCATCGCGGTCAACGTAAAGAGTTGCATGAGGTGATTTTGAATCATGTCACGCAAGGCGCCCGCCTTATCATAATATTGCCATCGTCCTTCTACCCCTAGCGTTTCACCGACCGTAATTTGGACTTGGCTCACGTGTGCCGCATTCCATACGGGCTCCAAAAATCGATTCGCAAATCGGAACACTAAGAGGTTTTGCGAGGTCTCCTTACCGAGGAAATGGTCAATGCGGTAGACTTGCTCCTCTGGCCAATAATCATGGATACGTTCACGTAAGGCCTTGGCCGAGGCAAAATCCCAGCCAAAAGGCTTCTCGACGACCAAGCGTCGATACCCGGCCTTGGTTTCCGTAGAGAGTCCGGCTTGACCCAGTCCTTGTGCCGCATCCCCGAATAGCTGAGGGGGTAGCGCCAGGTAAAACAGCGTGGATGGTGAAATCTTTTTCGAAAGTTTAGACAGAGCACTCTTGGTCAAATCTCCTTGCACATAATCAATCCGAGCCGCCAATTCGGTCCAGACTTTTGGATCAAACTCGTGTTCAAATTGCTGGAGATTTTCTTCGAGGTGCTTTAAAAACTTATCGCGCGACCAGTCTTCCACGGCATACCCAATAATCTTCGCATCGGGCCATTCTTGGAGCGCGTAGAGCCGATAAATAGCGGGAAATAATAACCGGCGTGTCAGATCTCCAGTCGCTCCAATGATTACCACGGTGGATTCTGTATTCTGAGTTTCGGACATAAGCCCTCCCTTCACACAACCCCGTACCTTGGCCGATAAACCATATGGTCCATTATACCGTATCCGTCCACCCACGATTCGGGGACCCCTAAAACCTTCCAGCATCAACAGGTTCAAGACCACTCATATTACCAAGGTCAGGTATTGCCTTGGAGTCGGCCATTTTAAGGGAGGCAGGTCATGTTCTTTGGTATCGCCTTTTGGGTCAACAGTCAGGCACCGAGACCCACACCCAATGCCCACGAGATTTTACAGCAGTTAGTGCAAAAAGAGGACACCGCCACCTTATTGCATCATAAAAAAGAACTCGAGACCCTTTTTTCAACCAGCCGATCCGGCCAGGCCGCTCTTGAAAAGGCCGAACGCCGGATGGACTATATCCAAGCTTGGGCCAATGCGCGCGGATTCATTTTTCACAACGTTAACGTCACGGTTCGGACTGGTCCTCCGCAGTGGCTAGCTCCCGATCGGGTCCGAATCTACGGAGCCGTATCGGCTCGTTACACCTACGCCCATCGCACCGGCAACCAAAAACCGACGTGGTTCGGGCTTGGCGTCTACCACTGGTATACGCTCGCCGATACCAAAACGGGGTGGCGGATCGCTCACGATGAATTCATCGACCCGCTTAACCAAGAGACTCGCCTGACGGGTAGCGCACAACCCTCGCCGATTCGGGTGCCCGAATCCAGACGGCGTGAGGCGATGAGCCCAGGAGCGCGCCGCGCTTTAGATTATGCCGCACACTATTGTGGCGCTGCCCCGGGTTGCGGCAACCAAATGCGCTATAATCCAACGTTTGAGGATTACAACTGGAATGGGGGCGATTGTTCGAACTTCATCTCCCAGGTCTTGCGGGCGGGAGGGTTTTCCGAAACGAGCGCTTGGTACTGGGATCGCTACAGCAAAGAAGGGAGCCCCGATTGGGTCAACGCCACCCGTTTGGCCCGGTTTCTCCAGGATTCAGGACGAGCAAAACTTATCGCGCACGGAACCTTTGCCGCACTGGCCACTCCGAGCGGGCCTCAGCATCTGAGCGCCATCCATCAGCTGCAACTCGGAGATCTTATCGGATATTACGAACGCCATCGGACCGTCCATTTCGCGATCGTTGCCGGGTTTGATCCCGATGGCTATCCCTTGGTCATCAGTCACTCGGCCGACCGCTTCCGAGAACCTTGGGATCTCGGTTGGGATCACAGCACCATCTTCTATTTCTACCGGGTCCACTATCCCGTGTCCAACTAGTCTTGGTCGGCGTGAGCTCTCTACGGACGCCTAGTCTCCACATGAGGACGTTCGATTTTTTGCCCTCGATGCGCAACGATACGTTGCAGGCGCTCGCGGTGGGTGAAGAGTGCCTTCCGAGCGTCTTCCACATCGTTCGGCACATCGCGTTGCCATACATCCCAGGATCGGAGAATCGGGTCCATGACCTCATTAAGATAGCTTCCCACGTCGTAACACCCGGATTGGGCAATGGTCCGCATGCGAGACGGAAAATCGGGCATCCCCGATCCCGGCATCCGAAACGTCGGGATAATGGCACAGACGGTGCCCATCCGGGCCGGATCCTCATCTAAATAGGCTTTGACCGCATCTCGATAAAACGCGAAGTGAAGGGTCTCGTCTTTAGCCACCGTCCGTAAAATGAGGGACAACGAGGGATCTTGCGCCTCAGCGGCTGTGGCCAAATTCTGATAAAACACGCGGGTCGCCAACTCTTGCAAAGTCGTGTAGACCATTACTGCAAACCCGGTATCCCCTTCCACCTCATAGCCGTCGGTCAAAACCTGTCGACGGAGCTCGGCCCGGCGATCGGGATCACCATTACGACTGAGTGCCATATACACGTCAAGCAGTCGCGAGTGCTGGTCTTCTTCAGCCGTCCAGGTCTTCACAAACGCCTTCAATGCGGAGGGCCCGCCGTCAAACATGTCTTTGAGACCCGCCGTAAACCAGGGCAGGTTTACCTCAGTCAGTAGTGCCGTTTCCACCGCCATAGTTAGTTCCGGGGTCAGACTGCCCTGATCTTCGGACCACGGCAGGGTCTTGAAATTCTTACCGCGTTCCCACGGCAACAGACTATGGTATCCCCAGTTTGCACGGGTGGCACAAGCGAGATGTCGTTGATACAGGTCGTCCAGTGTTGCCGATAATTTCATCGGTATGCTCCTTTAGCCCGTATCTCAAATGAAAACTCCTGCCCGTGTATACTCGGTCCCGGCAGGAGCATGCTTTGGATATGCTCAGGTAGTCTTATGATACCATGGTCGGCCATGCTTTACCATGGTAAATCAAGGAACGCTTGTTGCCACCCGTCGAGTCGCCAGTCTTTTACGATGCCCCCTATCTCACGGAAAGCGTTAACTGTTTGTTAGCCAAGCCATCGGCCAGGTGCCCAAAATCTATGGCCACTTTGCCACGGTCCCGCAGATAGCGGCAAATCACACAGGCAGGAATACCCGCCGCCACAAAGGCCACATCAAAATCGTAATTTAAAGAGTCCGCCAGGACTCCCGGAATCGATGCCATGCCATTCGCCGGGATGTGTCCGACCACCGATGAAAACCCATCGGCTTGCAACGCCGTGTGGAGGGATTCTGATGCGTTACCGATCAGGAGTACCTTATGACGACGCAACATCCTTTGGTAGATATTCGTTTCTTCAAACATCATATAATTAATCACCGATGAGGTGAGGGCCATGGTGTCGATGGACCAGTGGTAATAGGCCGCGATCCGTAAGAACAGGGAGCCGTAGGTCATGAACCGTGAGGTCGGCACCCCCACCAAATCGGCGTGGATAAACGCATCGACCAATTGGTCGCGCGCAGCCAAATCCGGCAGCGTAACCCCTGACAACCAGAGCCAGGGCGCTGCCTGTTGCACTTCTTGGCTCGTGAGCACCGAATCTTGGGCCAAGGTCAGCAGTTCCCCATCGCCGAAACGAATGAGGGAATATCCCGTCCCCGTAGCAAGGGCATTATCCAAACGCGCCACGACATCATTAGCGGTCAACAACCCAATCCGACGATGGGCTAGCTCCTCCATTCCAGCTGTAATGACCTCGGTAAGGCTGGCATGCATGAGGCTATAGCCGAGATGCTGTTGAAGAATCTCTTCACCGCCCTTAAACAGTCCATAGGCGGCCGCCATTTCGAGGTCACTTTGGGCATTAAATCCGCCGCGGGAGATTCTGGTCCAATCTTCTTCTGAGAGATCGAGTGACATAACTTATCTGCACTCCTTCCGACTTAAATGGTCTTGCTGAATGAATCGAGCTCCGCGGTTAACCACATCACCAGGCACCTCGGCCATCGCATCAAATCCCATAATAAAATCCACGAATCCAATGGGTGGTACATCGTCGGCAAGAATCCGGATCGCACCATCGCGCCAATTAAGGCCCGCCGCCTGTATTGCCCCTTGCGCTGTCTTGACCACGGTCTGTACATCGAAGTACATCGGGGGGATGTAGAGGGAGATGCAGCCCGAGCCTGGGTGGGAGACTAGGTCCAATAACGTCTTCGGCCAAACCGACCCCGGATGAGTCCAATCGGCAATCAACAGCGTGTTTTGGACAATTCCTGGGGGTGGTGTCCGCGCATCCCACCTCAGCCCATGAGGTTCAAATTCCAGGGGAATGTAGTGTAAATTCCGGTCATAAGGTTTTTGGATCCGATCCATCTTACGCAAGAATTTTCCCCCATTATTCAGGTACACCGCTTCGGAGTCTTGGGCCTGGCGATACGTTACGGACCCGATATGGTGCACAAATGAGCCGCCAATCACCGCGTGATGGAATCCCGCACAACGTGCCCGAAGGCTCCAATCATTGTCATCGAGGGACCCGATGCCAAACCAGAAGTCAAGCCCCCCCACCTGATCGCAAAGATCGCGACGAAAAACTACACAAGACGTGATAACGTGACTCACCCAGGTGTTTCGCCCGCGTGTCTCCTCCATAAACCGCCGCGCAAATGCGGGCATCTGATCCAAATTGGCATATAGAGGTTCGACCCCTTGCTCCGGTATCGAGGTGTAGGTCAGGTAAGGAATTGCAAACCCTAGAGAGGGATCGCGGGTGAGGGCCTCTACCAGAGCATCCAACCATCCATAAGGGAAAATTAGGTCATTGTTGAGAAAACCAATGATGTCCCCACCGCAATAAGAAAGTCCAACATTGACGCCGATGGGAATCCCCATATTCTCGGGGAGACGAAGGTACTGCGTCGTCCAGTGCCGCATCGGCCCCGATTCCCCAAATTGGGGGCCGTGGACTATCGTTTCATCGGTCGAACCATTGTCAACTAAGATGATTTCCAGGCTTTCACGCTGGATGGCGGGCGTCAACGATGCGCATAAGGAATCCAACGCCATTTGTGTTACGGGCCAATTATTGTAACAGAGCATGATAAGGCTAATCTTCATGTTCGGCTCCTCTCTGACCATGGTTCAACCTTTCCATCCCGCGCATCATAAACCCCCTTCACCATTCATCCCGGGATATGAGTCAACCAGTGCCACAGCATGGCGGCAACTCGACCAATGGAACCATTGGAACCCACATCCACGGGATCGGCCTGACTTTTTCCAGGTTCGGACGCATCGGGACGGAAGACCTCATCTCGTCCCCGCGTAACACCGGACACCACCGATCTCTTGAACCATTCCAAAGCCTCCAAGTGATCCCCGACGATGAGTTCCGCCATCACGTCGCGACCCTCGTGAATTCCATGCCAGGGATGGATTTTGTTTGTCGTCACCACATCGACACTATGCGCTTTACTGATTCGAACTGGTGCCATCAAAAGCTTGGCGTATGCTTTGGGTGGGACTGTTAAATCCTCTGGCTTGATATAGCGAAAAACATTTCGGCTTAACGCATGAGGCACAGCCGTCAACGAAGCCGTTTGCAAGCCATGCCGGTTCAGACAGACGTTGAGCCAGATTTTTTGAATCGACACGGGATCCCAAGGGTATCGACTGACGATGAGATCAATGTCGTTGAGTGCCACGTCATAGCCGGATTCGATAGCCCCCACAAAAGGCTCTAGGTCGGCCACTCGGATCACGATATCCGCGTCGAGAAAGAGTAAAATCCTGCCGGACGCAATGCTCGCGCCCACCGAGCGACCGACGTCGTGGCCCAGCCGTTCGGAAAATTCCACCAACCGGTGGCCACGGTTCCTGACGATCTCTGCCGTGCCATCATGGCTCCCATTGACAATCACGATAATTTCCCGGGGCTGAAGTTTTTCCACTTCAGTGAGGATAGAACCAATCGTAGCTTCTTCCCCAGAGGCCGGAATAATGACGCTGAGATCACGGGAAGCAACCGTTAGGGTCATGGTTGAGGCCTCCCCGGAATGGCGAATCGCCACGGGTCACGCTGTCTATCAAAATCCGTGAATCCACCTCGCGGTCCCCTTTTTTGTAACAATTCATCTATCGCGTCCAGATAACTGGCGATTAGCGCACTGTGGTCTTGGGCGCCATCCGACCGTGGATCTTCGGCCCGATAGAAGGTGTCGGCCCGCCGCCCATCGAGGACCGCTTGCACCAAAAACCTGGGCGGCACCTCCAAGGCGTCGATATCGACGGTGCGGAATAGATCCCGATGTAATCCATGGGGAAATCGCAGTAAAGATGATGCGGCGAGATGCGGTTGAGCCAGCATCGCGTTAAGAGCCATGGCCGCCATGTCAGGGGTATTGTCCACTTCTCGACCCTTGGGGCGATGTAATCTTAGCGAGATGGGCGTGTTTTCGGTTAACATCGCCGTCATATTGGAAAGTTCCCACGGATGAAAAAAACTCTCGGTATCCGAATAGAGCAGATATTCTCCGGTGGCGCTTCGAGTTCCCATGATCCGATCCGCCTGGCCCACCGCTCCCGCGGGACACTCGACCGGAATTAGGGTGGGATAAAAGTCGGTGGCCATCACCTCATCATCTAACCGCGGTGTAACATAGATAACTTCTGCATCCAGATGCGCGACGAGCCCGAGGAGAGTCTTTACGCTCATGTCGCCACCTTGCCGATTCAAGACAATAATCGAGATGTTTGCCATGTCTACTGCCCTTCTTTCCGTCAATCATACGAAGCGTAGTGGTACATCGCGCCGTTCAGCACCCAGGGCGATCTTACGAACCTCCATGAATGCCGAACATGCCTTTCAATCGCCATGCGTAAGATCCAAAAACCGCGGCGTCTCGCGGGTGATATATTCCCGATCGATATTCGCATGTTCAGTCACCATGACCGCAAGATCGACCTCATGGAGAAGGTCATCGGAGAGACTCACAGAATGGCAAAATTCCCCATTAATGTCGACACTACTCACATACGGATCGTGGTAAAC
>JAKADJ010000390.1 GCA_021820645.1 Bacillota bacterium | reverse complement strand
AAAAAGGATAACGGCGGCTATGGGTCGAATATTGTCGAAAGAACCGGCTTTGAGATCCATGAACATTCTTAAGACCGCTAGCAGAGGGACAGCTACAAGTCTCCCAATAGATACACGTATTGCACATCATCGGCTAGCCTCGCACGAGCCCTGAGCTTATAAGGCTTTGGCTACGGCGTATGGCGAACATAATTTGCGTCCGAGGAGCCTACAACAATGGAACCCAACCCTTCCCAACATTCTTCACTCGTTTCTGCCTGGCAAGCGCTTACCAAAGACAACCCGGTGGGCGACGCATCCGAGTGGCCCAGTCGGGTGCTGGACACCCTTAGCAAAGCTCTGGAGGCCACCATCCTTGGCACGCTATCGATCGACACTACACGGCACTACGTTATCACCCGGAACCAAGAAATCACTCGAATCGGGTGGACACCGCCTGCGGATTGGGATACGCCTTTCCTGCCATCTTGGGGGGGTGAGCACCGTGATATTTTGCTTATTGGGCGAGGGACCCAACAAGCCACCGCGATGGCCGTTCAATCGGTAGCGTGGGTGACACAACACTGGAATGACCTCGCCTGGTTCCTGCGTCTATCCTCAACCCAGTCCTCCCACGTCCCCAAACCCGCCTGGTCGCGCACCCAGTTGGCACGGCAAACAGTGCTCACCCAGGGTCCGATGCCACGCCATATGATCGAATCTTCGTTGGAGAAACTTTTAGCGTTTCTGGAGCATCAACGTCCCACTCTATTTGCGGCGGTGATGTTATATCGTCAGGGGCGTCTCGAGATTGCAGCAGCGCCTAGTCTGCCTCTGGATTTCCAACGCGTCGTAGATGGAATGCAAATCGGGCCCCGATCGGGATCCTGCGGCACCGCCGGCTACTACAAACGTCCCATCTATACCGAAGACCTTACCCGGGATTCCCGATGGGAAAGTGTCCAATGGATTGGTCAGGTTTATGGTCTGCGTAGTTGTTGGTCGATTCCTTTATTAGGTGCCAGCGGAATTCTTCTGGGAACCAGCTACTCGCCTGAGCCCCACTACCCCTCTCCTCAGGACCTCGAGTGGATGTACCTCGTCCGGGATTGGGTAGTCGAAGCACTGAAACAAGAGTCTCCCAATCCGAGCTCATTGGATGATCCCAAAGAGAGCTTGGCCACGATTCTGCAGCACGACCGAGTGGGTCAGTGCATCAGAGTGGTCGATCCCGGATTCCTCACTCCCAGTCAAGCCGAGTCCCTGGTTGGAACACAAGTGAGGGACTTAGTACACATGCGCGAGAAGCCTCGTGTCATGGGCGCCATCAAAGAACTTCACACCACAGGCGTGGGACGCGCCGTGTTCCGCATCCGTTATGACCTGGAGGATCGGCAAGCCAAGTATCACTGGGTTCACACCAGGATTGTCCCCGAGACGTCCTGTCATGAGACGTTTTTATCCACCACGCACAAATTGACCCGGTATGAGGTCCGAGAGCTCCTCATCTCGGGCGAACTAATGGTCGATCCCGTGACGGAACTGCCGATCTTAGGGTTTTGGGCCACGGATTCATTGGGTTTTTCGCATCAAGCTCGGCAAGTTATGCTCGTCATGGTGGAAATTGATCAGTTTGACCTGTATGCAATGGCGGTCGGCCATAATGAGGCGGCCAAGACGCTGAAGACGCTCGTGATGGATATTCGGAGCCACCTACCGGCGCGCGCCATTATGGCCCAAATGAGTGACTGTCGCCTCGGCATCTTAATCTCCGACCCCGACCCAGGCCTGATTCCCGGCCTATTCC
Organism: Bacillota bacterium; assembly: GCA_021820645.1. The sequence goes on along the minus strand of JAKADJ010000390.1, from coordinate 1,275 downwards.
AGGACGCTAATGACGCCATACGGCATCGTGACCAGGCATGGCAACCCACGATCAGCGCTGGCATCATACACGTGGAATATCAGGAGGACAAGATGGATCAGTTTCTGCATCAAGCTGGCGTGGCCCTTAAGGAAGCGCAGGCTGCGGGGGGTGCCCAATATCGTTACTACGAACCGATGATGGACGCGCTCCGACTCCAGTCGGCCACTCTCGAACATGACTTGCGCAATGCCTTCATCCATGGCGACCTTTCTTTGGTGTACCAACCGATTGTGTCGTCCAAAACCTGGTGCATTGAAGGATTTGAAGCACTGGCGCGCTGGGAACATCGCACCCGGGGACCAATCTCCCCAACCGAGTTCATTCCGATCGCCGAGAAAAGTGGCCTCATTAAAGAGATTGGAGCCTCTATTCTCCGACAGGCGTTACACGACGTCGGCGAGTGGCAGCGAGTCACGAACAACCCTGTACTCTACGTGCATGTCAACGTTTCACTGCGCCAGATGGAGGATCCGACGTTTCCGGAAATGGTTCTCTCCGCCTTGAGCCAGACTGGATTTAGCGCGCCCCAACTGAAACTCGAGATTACGGAGTCGATGTTAGTGAAAGATTTGGCCCGGGCACTGGATACCATGCATCAATTGCATCGCCTGGGGGTCAGCTGGTCGTTGGACGACTTCGGCACGGGGTACTCATCGTTGGCGGCCTTGCGGACACTCCCCATACAAGTGCTAAAAATAGATCGCGAGTTCGTCTCGAACATTCACGACAGACCCACACGAGCTATCGTAAAAACCTTGATCCAACTGGCCAAAGCTCTGAAGTTATCGATCGTCGCTGAAGGTGTCCAGACCGACACCGAATGGGCGCATTTGGCACGTCTCGGTTGCCACCTGATTCAGGGATTTTTGGTCTCACGTCCGGTCGACGCCGGGTCTGCCTTAGCCCTACTCCATCAGGGTATCCGACCCGGGGTCCTATCCCGATGAAAATACTGGAACCTGAAAAGAGGATATTGGGCATGATTCGCGAATTTCCCCCTATAGCGGTAGAGACCCCCTATTATATAAAGCGCATGAATACCGCACGGAGGAGGCATTCCATGCCCATCACGACGCTCATTGTAGACGACACCGAAGAGACCAGACAAGTGTTGTCGATGTTGGTCGCCCAAGCCGGGGCTGGGAGTATTCGGACGGCCCCTGATGGTCCGACCGCACTCCACTTGTTAGAAACTTACCCCGCCGATTTAGTGTTCACCGATTATCAGATGCC
>JAKADJ010000389.1 GCA_021820645.1 Bacillota bacterium | reverse complement strand
GGATGCCCGTCGTAGATGCACCCCCCAAAAGACTAGACGCAGGATGTGGGGGAATGAGTACCTGGTCACGGCTATGTAGCTTTCTTCTATGGGATGGGGGAAGGGGTACGAGGGGGTTTTGGGGGAGGGGATCCCGCCGGAAATTTTTTTGGCGGGATCCTTGGGAAGTCCCTGAATCCCTTTCCAACAGGATTGCACGCATTGCAAAGGGATGGTATAATCGATCCGATAACCGATATAGCCAAAGGAGGCGTAACCCTTACATGAGTCTACCTGGTACGATGCTCACTGATGTGTTTTATGAAACGGGACAAGGATTGCAGGAAGGTTTTGTGGATCCCGCGGAACCCCAGGTATTTACCACCCCTATACAGGCAAACGTACCTGCTTCATGGAATGACTTGTCTCCCGCTGAGGTGATAACCAAAGTCCAACATGCGGCGATTCGCCGTGCAGCGGCACTCGATGGCCCGTTTTCCATGGTGCCCTGGACGCGTGCCGGGCAAACGCAGTTTCACCGGACATGGACCTCATTCTGCACGTTAGACCGGTTCTCCATCACCCCCATTGCGAATCCCGTCCAATTCTATAGCCTGCCGAACTCGGATCCGGATACCCGGCGTTTTGTGGAAACGGAAGTCTACTCTGCCATGAGTCTTAAGCAGGAGGAGGAGGACTGGACAACGCTCTATTGGCGATTAGGGTTTGTCTTGGAACAGGCGATTTGGTGGGGGGAGGACAAGCAAGACAGTGGGATCTCGGCGGGGTGGATCCCGACGCAACTCGAAGCGATCCCCGACGTGGCGCGGGCCCCATTGAGTACTTTAGTAGCCCGTCCCCCATCTCCCGAAGCGCTTTCTGTGCAATGGATACTGAATTACCAGGTACATCCCTTGTTCCAAGAGGTGCTCCCTGCGGCAGAGACCGTGTGGATCCCATCACGGAATGTTGATGCAGGGATTCGAGTAGAGTGGCGCACAGACCCCGTGGCTACCTGGTTTGCGTTCGGCGAGCCGATTCGGTGGGAAACCCCGATCCATCGGGGGATTTCGTGGATGGGGGCGGCAGCGGTATTAGACCCTTCGGCATTTACGTTGGTCTCGTACTCATAGAAGGGAGGGGATCCCGCCGGAAATTTTTTTGGCGGGATCCCGGTACCAGGAAAGGATAGGGCGAATATGGCGCACAAAGTCTTTTCATCACGATCTTCCCACGATCCGCTTCGTCCGGATGACGGATGGGCAGCGGATCTCGATGTTCCCAAAGATTCCAAAGTTTTCAAAACTCCCTACGTCTTTTACACGGCCCTTGTTTCCTGCCGCTGTCACCATGTACGGTATGGGGATGAAATTCGGTGCATCGGCATAGATCGGTGTACTTGTTCCACGCATTGTGAAATGTGTGGGGCATGCCCCTATTGCACTAAGCAACAGGCTGATAAGAACGGGGAGATGGGGGATGAACCATTGGATTTCACGGACACGGATCCCGAGGCCTCCGATCCTTTCCCCGAAGAATCGTGCGCCTGTTTTCATATCCAGCAGGGGGAGGACATGGTGTGCAGTAGTAGTTCCATGCCCTGCCGTTGCACCTTGGCCTGTCCGTATTGTGCGAGTTGTTCCTTTTGCAATCCTGGCACTGAAGACAAGGATTTGCTAGAACCCCCATTCGGGCGGGATCCCGCCTTCACGCTCACGGAGTACCTAGAGGCTATGATTTACGATGCTGATCATCTCCTTGACACCCTCTGTCTCGTAGACGAAACGCTCGCCGGGATCCTCGATCAACCAGCCCAAGCCTATCCCGCCTTGGAACCCATCCCGACGGTCCACCACATCCTGGATGCCTTCGCCACACTGAACCAGGTGGCTCAGCAGATTCAATCACGTTTGGAGGAACCCCGCTAGTGGATAGGGATGCCGTTCTACAGGATATCGAAACGCTTTGGGATTTTTTGGGGTATGTTACCGATCTTCTGGAGGACATTTTCGATGCCAAGCCCGCAGAGCTCGACTCCGTGGCGCTAGCAGGGGCGATGATCCGGGGATGGCGGGAGGAGTTGGATTCCTTTGGATAGGCCCTTGTCGGCGGGATCCCTCTTCTCGGGGCTCGGCGGGATCGACCTGGCGTTCGAACGAGTGGGATTTCAGATTGCTTGGCAGGTGGAAAATGATCCCGCCGCGAATCGGGTGTTGGCGCGGCATTGGCCGAGGGTACCCCGCTATGGGGATATTCGGGACGTGGATCCAGCGGAATTGGCCCCGGTGGATGTGGTGGTATTCGGATCTCCCTGCACCGATCTGTCGATGGCAGGCAAACGCGCGGGATTAAAGGGGGAACACAGTGGCCTATTCTACGAAGCGATCCGCATTATCCAAGGCATCCGCCCAAGCGTGGCTCTATGGGAAAACGTCCCCGGAGCTTTTTCCTCAAACGCTGGACGAGATTTTGGCGCAGTCCTCGCTGCATTTCGCGACAGCGGGGTTCGTGAACTCGCGTGGCGAGTGCTGGATGCACAATACTTTGGAGTGGCCCAACGTCGGCGCCGTATCTTCCTTGTCGCAGATTTTAGAGCCGAACGCGCCTGCGAAATACTATTTGAGCCCCAAAGCCTGTCAGGGGATCCTCCGTCGCGCCAGGCAGCGGGGCAAGTTGCCCCCTCCCTTCTTGCAAGCGGCGCTGGAACAGACCGCCCAGCGGGAATCGGATCCGAACTCGACTTCTTGATTCCCGAAGTCAGTCATACCCTGTTGGCCAAGGGAAATGATAGTCATGATGCTTCGATGGAAACCTATGTCCTTCACGATGTACGAGGTACTCGGGATCAACATGGAATCGGAATCACGAGGGATGGACCGATGTATACACTGGATACGGTGAGTCAGCATGCCGTGGCCTATAAGGAACGAGGGGATCCCACCGGGATCGATTCTGAATCCTCTAACCCCACACGAGATCGAATATCCCATTGGACAGAAACTTCTAACTCTTTTTATGCGGTTCTGGCGGATGGTCATGGTTCCACCGCCCAAGAATCCGTGATTTACAAGCCAATGGGAAGAAC
>JAKADJ010000017.1:2100-16231 GCA_021820645.1 Bacillota bacterium | reverse complement strand
CACCATGTGTGCGGTCAAGAGATACTCATCGGCGACGACTTTGATGGGCGTACCGATCGCCACGTACAGCATGAGCAACATCGCCCCAAACGTGACACGTTGGCGTGCCGCCACCTCCAGCGCCAACCGATGATACAAGATTGCAATGACCCCGAGCGCGAGTGCCACCTCGGGATGCCATAATCTGAGCCAGCCATATTCGGATACCAGCGCCGTCACCTATGCCATCACCTGTGGCTAGCCTGTAACAAGTCGCGGAGAATCATACGACGACTAACAACGAAGCCACGGCCTATTGCAAGACCTCTTCCGTGGCTTGCCAAAAAGTTGACCCCGCAAATACTAAGGGCTTGCCTACGCACCACGTCTCATGGCAACTGTTCTTTCGGCAAGCGTTGCGCCACAAATTGCAGAACTCGCGTAATATCTTCTCCGGAAATGGCCCGGACTACACTCGCCTCAACAGCACTACTATCCGGTGTATGCAGGTGATGGGGTGCTGTCTCAATTTCGAACAGATCGTAGTGGGGAGCATTGTTGAACCGGTAGCGCCTTTCACCCGTTTGCCAGTGGTAGCTATACCGACCTGTACGTCCAACGAAGATATCTATAAAACTCTCATCTCGCAAAACCAAACGTACCGTCCGTTCCTCTTGAATAATTGATGCAGACACCACAAGGTCCGGAAATTGTCGCAAACAAAAATCTGCCACCTCCTTAACTGTCACGTTGCGGGCCCCCCGCATCAACGACCTGTTTCCACAATTTGCCGCGATATTCCAACAATCCTTCTAAACGGATCGCATCTTCCCAAGCTGGATGCCCTTCAATGGTTCCAGTCCGGATCAATGCCTCGATATCATCAGGTGATGCGGCCCCGTATCGTTGTGATATCTTGGCAATCTTGTGGTCAACTTCCGCAATTTTGTTAAACAGCCACATTTCCAGCGCTTCTTGTAGCAAAATTGGTTCCGGCGTTCCGAATTCGGAGCTCAATTGGCTCAGCGTAGGCATCGTTTTTTCACCCTTTCTTGCTGACATTGTAATTCGGGCAAACGAATCCCGGCAAGGCTTCATTCGCCCGGACGCTTCCGCGCGAATCAGTCAGGATCCCTCCTCCGCCAATCTCGACTCGATAAACAACGCGCAATGCTCATACCGCGCTAGCCAGGGGCAAAGCAGCGTTGATTGCGGTATGGTGGCGGGCTTCGCATTGCGTTCGGGCGGCACGATCCCAGTCGAAGACCCACGCGCTGACGCATGATCAAAAAGTTCGTCCGTATGCCCGGGGCCATGAGTCCGGCTGGGAAGGAATCGGAAGATATTTCCGTCGTGGGATGCAGGCCAGGTTTAATCGCCGTTTCGGACGAAACGGCGGATCGTCCCGATGAGAATGCGCCGCTCTGGTGCGAGGGCGCCAAAGCCCCAATCCGATGGTGCTGGAGAAATCGAGTGAAGAGCCAGCGGCACGTCCCAGTGTCGCGTAAAAATCGCACGGTGCTCTGATAGCCATAGCGGCGGACGAGCGTCTGACCGAGGATGGTCTAAAGCGTCAGCACGTTGAGGAAATGCGCGATGCGCATCAAATAATGCCAGCCCTTTAGGCTGGTCCAATCGTACGAAAAGGCATGCTCGTAATGATCGCCGTGGATGCCCTCAATCTCGATCGTGAGACGTTTCACGGAGAGTGGACCTATGTCATTCGACCACAAGCTCAAAAGTAGACACTAACAAAGAAGCCATGGTTGCGGCCATCTAGCCACACCATGGCTTCTCCCTACCGGACATTAGAGTCGGGTCATGCGCCAAGCCAAAGAGGGCTCTTTTAGGGAACTCTCGGTCGCCACGGGCACCGTGATGGTCTGAGATCCCGTAGCCACAGTCAAAGCGCCTACCACCGAATTGGCTGCAATGACGTGTGCCGTGACGGGCTTTAATCGCAGGTGCACGCGATAGGCCATGCCCCCCCAGCCCAATAATGACACCGGCTTCGTTGTAACGAGGTTCACCGCGGGTTGCCATGGCGCCGTCACCGTACCCACCACGCTTCCCGATTTCATCACCGTATGATTACTCACAACACCACTCACCGCATCAAGTAGACTCTTCCCATCCTGCAAACTCGCCACCAATTGGCTGGCAGTTTTGGTTCCCGGTTGGCCCACTACCCCACCGTAAACGGTGAATCGTTGGTCACCTAAGATGCGATTACCGGCAAAGATGAACACGCCGCCTGATTCCAAGGTGGATCCCGTCTTGATTCCGATAATGCCGTCATGACCTACGTAGTAATTATAGTTATAATCCAGTTGCGATTGCCCCGGCACTGTCATTTGCGGCATCGCGACCAATTCCGCAAATACGGGAATTTTCATCAAGAATTCAGCCAGCTTGACCTGATCCGACGCGGTACTCACAGTACCCGGGTTTAACCCGCTGGGACTGACATAGTGCGTGTTAGTCAGACCAATCTGGCGCGCGCTCTGATTCATCGAAGCGACAAAGTCCTTTGTGTTGCCGCCAACCCAATCAGCCAACATCGTCGCCACATTATTGCCAGATGCGATTAAGAGGCCTTCCAGTAGTTTACGTTCTGTTAATTTTTCTCCTGCCACCACCGGCATCACAGATTGTTGAGAGGCCGCATCGCTCTGGTACATGGTGACATCCTGGGGGGTCACGGTGATGGTAGGCCCCAGACTATAAAGCCCCAAGGGATGGGCCTTTAAGACCAAATACGCGGTCATCATTTTAGCCACACTGCCAATCGGCGCGGCGGTAATCGGCCCTTTTTCGCCGAAGCTTCCAATGCCTGGAATATCGAGTGTGGCCTGGACTCCACTCGGCCACGGCAAGGCCGGCGCGGCGCCTCTAATAGTTCCACTGGTGCCCGTACTAGCATGGGCCACTAGGGCCGGAATCGGTCGAACAAATTGAACAACCCCTGCGGCCACAATGACAATGGCGATCACGCCCGCCACGAACGATGTACGTAAACCCCCGAACAAGAAAACCCCTCCCTAGTCGCTCTCTAAGAAGACAACGTCACCGACACTCGGAAGGTCACCTGAGGCTCGGATCGATTAGGTCTCAACGCAAAGCATGACAGCAAACGCTGATCCCTGTCTACTATTAGGCCCGAGAAAAGTGATTCCAAGAATGTTAAAATCCCCCACTATAGCCCCTTCCAACTCCGCATCATTAGACTCATCATCGGCACCAATAAAATCGCGATGACATTCAGAAGTAGCAAAGCAGGTAGCACGGTCATCCAGATGGGGTCCCGACGTCTTTCAAGTTCTTGCTCGAATCCCAATCGGTCCTCCATTTGCTCGGCCTGTTGTGCGACCAACGATGCCTCTACTCCATGGCGATAGCCATGCACCATCATGCCTGCTACAATTGACGCCTCCGGGCCGGGATGCCGATCGCTGAACGCCGCTAAAGCTTCCCGACTGGACCCTTTTTGTGAAAGAGTTGTGGCTAGAATACGTACATCCTCACTCAAACTAGGCACCTGCTGCAAGGCCTCTTCCGTGGATTGCCAAAAAGTTAAGCCCGCCGATAAGTAAATACTAAGGGCCCGCCACCAGCGTACTATGTCTTCTCGATGGCGTCGGATTTCTCGGTTCGAAAGCCTCTGGCTCGAGATTACGTATGATAGCAAAGGTCCCACGACAATCCCCACAGCTCCTGACCATGAGGGATGTATTAAAAATCCCGGCATCAAAGCCAATCCAATCCACGCCATAGAAGATGTATTGGAATCCAGCCAGAAGGCAATACCCAGCCCTAGGCATAGCGCGGCAAACACCGTCATCGAGATTTCCCTTCTTTCTTTATATATAACGCTAAGATTGCCAAGATCGCGCCTCCCACGAACCCCACTCCCACAGTGGCCACTTGTCCGGGAAGCTGGCTTGTCAGCACGGCATACATTGATGGCACCAGGGCCCAGATGGCCCCGATTACCCCATAAGGGGCCAAGGCCAGCACCAACATCGTGGTTCGCTTGGCCGCCTCACCGAGCTGGCGTTGAAATCGGCGTTCCCGATCCCGACTAATTTTTTTAGCCGCCTGTTCAACAACCGGCTGAAGCCCGCCGCCATGTTTCGCCACTACGAGCGATGCCGAAGCTACCATTCCCACCACGGCAATGTTCCATCGATGAAAAAGGTCCTTTAAGAGGTGTTCCGGGTTGGGTTCTCGGCCCGTGGCGCGATCCCGGTAGCCTAAATCTTGCAGGGCTAGACTTAGGGTTCCATGGGTCTTTAGCAACTGCGCCAAGCGTTGCAAGAACACTTCGGCTTCTTGCTCCTGCCGGTCTCGCCTTTTCTCAAAACGCGCTGCGTTGAGGTACATCTCAAGACCCACCAGAATCAACCCGGCCGAGATCATGATTGGGATCGATGCGGTCAATGCAGCGACCCCTAGTCCCACCGGCAATACCCAAGCTAATGAGTCCGAAAGCCAATTGAAAACCAAGAGCCCCGCCATCACTGCCAGTAGAGCTTTATCCATCACAGGCTTCTCCCACTCGGCACCAAACGCCTCGATCAAACTGCCATAGTATTTTCGGGCCACTGGCTGAAATGTGGCTCACGGTGTCGATACGCCGTGACCCATCTAAATGCCGCCGGACATACACCACAATTTCTATTGTCGCGAGAATCTGATCCACTAACGCCTCGAAGGGAATTCCTGCCGCCCCTCGAACGCACATCCGAGCCAAACGATAGATGGTGCTCATATCGCCCGCCTGGCTGTGGACTGTGGACAGACTTCCCGGATGGCCGGTTTGCATGGCCTCGATTAGTTCCAGCGCTTCGTCACCACGTACCTCGCCTACGATGATTCGGTCCGGCCGCATCCGAAGAGCATTGACCAATAGATCGTGCAACGTATGGTGGCGGTGGGTTTCTAAGCTCACCACATGGCCATGGCGCAAATTGAGTTCACGCACATCTTCTATGGTAATGAGCCGCTCCTCGGATTTTATGTGCTCTGCTAACACCCTTAGTAAGCTAGTCTTACCGGACCCGGCCCCGCCGGCAATAATGATATTGCGTCGTCCTCTAACCCACCGCACCAGGTCCTGCCATAACTCAGGAGACAAAAATTCCGTACGAAGGAAATCTTCTAGCACCATGGGTTGCCGTGGTGCCCTCCGAATCGTAATGGTGGGGCACTCAGCCACGGGAGGCAATACGCAATGAATTCGTGACCCGTCCGCCAATCTCGCATCGCACCACGGATGTTCGGTGGTGAGTTCACGTCCGGCACGGTGCGCCAGTCGTTGGGCTAGCAACGCTACTTCGTCATTGTCGGCGAATTTTTGGGCCACTGAGATAATGCGCCCATCTTGTTCGCAAAAGACGGCGTCCGATCCATTGACCATGATTTCACTGTTACGATCATCGGTTAGTAGCTCATCTAAAGGGCCGAGCCCAGTCAGCTGATTGAGTACCGAGCGCCGCAAAAGTCCGAGCCCCGGCACATCTTGGGTAGCTGCCATTACCTGGTCTACGGCATGCTCGAGCGCCATGAGCCGATCCCGATCCCAGACCAGGTGACCCACCAACTCTGGATATTGAGATTCGACTGCTGTTTGCCATTGTTGAATGAGTTGTCCTCGTTCGTTAGGAGTTTCTTGAGCGCGGGAAATTGCTCCATCGTCTAAGTGCCATATATAGGGTTTTGCCATATCGCCTAGCCTCCTCGTGGGCCAATTTGTGCCCAATTAATTTCGTACCGATTAGCTCGCAAGGTCAAATCGGGTGGCGCCACCTCCCGTATTTTGGTCGTCTGAGCATACCAGCGGACAGTGACAATGCTGTCCAAATGGCGAGCCTTTGCGACAGAGTCCGGCGCCGCACCCACTTACGACACTTTGGGTTGCGTCCCAATATGGGCGCGGAGGGCACCGATCTACTGGGTAACCCTTATCCGGGTTGGAGAGAGCACACGCCACATCCTCACGGGCGTCAAGACTGATGCCGCCTCATCGATGACCATTTTCCCAAAAAATGGTGACGCCAGGATCTCGTAACCGGAGCGTCCCATGGTACCCAGGTGCCAATTTCTCGGATGGCACGCGCCACGTCTGGTGAGCCTCCGATTCCCAACACACTTAAACCCGGGTTAATGGCCTTTAAAATTTTCACCCCTTCGTCAAGAACCTTGGCCCATGGCTCATCGAGAAGGATAATAGCTTGGGGAACCACCTCGATGGCGCGCATCGCTAGTGGCGGTCTAAGATCTGCTCCGAGGTCCATACTAACCCAGGCATAATCCCTACGCATAAGAGCTTGAAGCTCTGCAGCCTGAGGGCTTTCGTATACAATTTCCCAAGGCGGTGGCGCCGGCACCAGCCAGCCTTTATTGGTCCTTCGGGCCTTGAGTTTACCATAGGCCAGGTTGGCGTGTTTCCAAGTATCGGGATCCCAACGGGCCGTGAGGTGCCCGTTATTCCAATCCAAGTCGACCCAACACCCCGTACCGTGTTGCCGCCCCGCCTCGGCCCCCAACCACGACATGATCCCCTGGTTAAAATCCAAACGCGGCCTCCAAACCACCCATTGCCTTGGCAAAACCAGAGCCGGTCCAGTAGTTGACCCATCTTGATGCAGCCATGTGGTAAGCCGATCTGCGGCGAGGTCCCCGAAAACCAAGTCGGCATCGCCCAGAACCTCGGCGACGCTTTGCATCCGCTCCGGCAACCAAATCATCCAATGCGTCTTGGGATGTCTCTTGACCACATCACCCACCTCGTGCCAAGGCGGCAGACCCCGAATCCTATCGCTTAGTACCACATGACTGGCTCCGGGCACCCGGTCAACGAGTTGCTCCCAGTGGGCGACCCGGATTGCCTTAAACTCGGGTGCTTCTAGGAAATCATCTACCGCTTCATGTCCCGTGGCCGCCAGGATCATGGCGCACCTACCACAAACACCTCTGCGCGGCTCGCTAACGACAAGTATTGATCCGCAAGAACAAGCGGCAGTCGAATCACAATCGAAGACGTCCCGCCTCCCAGCACCCCTCCTCCTCCGGACGCTGAAAGCACCCGTTCTACCGGTGATTGCCATGCGCGCCCATGCTGCCGGATTAATACCACTCGAACGTTGCTACCGGGGGCAGCGATGGAAAGATCGGCACTCTCGGACGGCACCACCGTGACCAGGACTCCGCCGGAATTCTGGTTTGGTGTCCCTCCGACTAATGCCATCGTTAGGACTTGTCCCGGGACGATCGAGGTTTTCAAGACGTTGCCAGGTGTTGGTGAGAAGTGAGTGGTGCTGATTTTGCTATAGCCAACATCTTGGACCGGAATGGTGCTACCGCGAGCTAAGTAAGTCTTGGCAACCGGTACGGTCACCGTTGTCGATAGTAAATGGGGCACACTGAGGGCGGTATATATCATCCCGGTGACCAGCATGGCAATGGCCCCAGACCTAGGTACTTTGATCGAAAGCGGCATTCCTATCACCTCGGTTAGAAATTTTGTGGGATCTTCCCTGATATAAGTTGTTCCTCGTAGCGCGATGCCCCCACGTGCAAGGGTACGTGGTCATCACCGACAATCAAAAGGCCTTCGCCGCGCTCTGCCGTTGTCAGGAGATCCACCTCGCCTTGGTGCAACCGTAGCATCCGAGTGACTTCTTCTAGGCTCTCGGGATGCTGACGCAGCAACAAGATTAAGGGCGCATTCCGTAAGCACACCTCGGCGGATCGGCTACGCGTAAAATCTCCAATGTCTTGTGTGATAAGGGATAGTGCCGTGCCCCATTTTCGTGCCCGACGAAACAAAGATTCTAAATATCTGGCGGTGGCCTCGTCGGTTAAGAGCTGCCACGCCTCATCGAATACCACTAGCTGGCGCTTAGCCTTATCCACGGTCCGCGCGATGTGTTCGGTCAGAGCGAGATAGGCGGCAGCTTTCATCCGTTGTGTGAGCCGACTGATGTCATATACCTCAAAATCCCGGGGTTCCAAATTGGGCTCGGGAGCCAGTAGTCTCCAGCGTTGCACAATGGATTCCAGACGCTCGCCCATTCGGGGATTTACGCTGGCAACCGCCTCGATTAAGGTGGTATCATCGCAGAGGCGCCTGGGCTCGTGGTGAAACACCACGGGAGTACTGCCCGCGACTTTGACCAATCTCCATAGCGCTTGTTCAACGACGGCTATAAGTTCTGGAACGTCGGGATCCAAGCGTCGAATAAATTGCACCAAGAAATCTGTCTGACGCTCAACATCTTCGGCACTATCGTCCGCATCTATGGCAAAAGGATCCCACGGGAAACCCGGGCCTCCGGGATCTCCCACCGCCCACACTTGCGCGCCGGCAGCTTTTAGGACCCGATATTCCCCCTCCGGGTCTAAGACTTTGACTGGGATCCCGCGGTAACGAGACCGTAAGATCTCTAATTTTGCCTGAAAGCTTTTCCCGGCACCAGACCAGGCAACCGTTATCGAGTGCGGCGATGGCAAGCTAAATCGATCCACGATTACTAGGGAGTGGCTGCTTCCGTTCGTCCCAAAGACTTGGCCCTTGGCGTGAATTAACTCTTGTGTGGCATAGGGGAACAGTGTTGCCCAAGCTCCGGTGTCCATTTCCCGGGGATGTATGGGTTCGTCAAATATTGGTAACAACCGCTTTAATCCAACCTCCGGTTGAAAGTAGAGACGACGGATTACCAGCAACATCCCGGATGCCAAACTCATCAGGAGACTCGACGACTCGTCGAGCTCCTCTTTAGTTAGGGCGGACAGTGTAAGGGTTAACGCCGTATCAATCAGGCGCGTTTCTCCTCGGGCTATCCCTTGCCGCATCCGTTCGGTATCTTCTACGGCAGTGCGTTGCAATGGGTCGATCAGGCGACCTGCCTTTTGATTCGCTTCCATCGTCCCCAGATTCCACAGTAACGATCGGTGCATCGTCCCCATTACGGTATCGTTGGCAATCGGCCCGGAATATACGGATAAGGTGATAGGCCGGGGAAATCTTAACAAGGGCTCAAACCAACCTGGTTTGACTTCTCGTGGGTACGCAATAACCACAAAGCTTCGATACCAGTTGCCCTGCATCGTCCACTCTCCTGCAAACAGTTGAATGTCACTGGGCATAATGGCATCTACGCCGTGCCCCCGGCTCACGCCCTTGGATTTCAATCCCATGCCCAGTTCACCCCCTTAGGGAGTGATTGGCCCCCACCAAGACTGGCGTAGAAGAATCGGAACGTTTCTTCGGTACTAAAGGATCGTAGACGCACTCCAAGCGGGCGAAGCCCCTGCTCAACCACCTCACGACGTCTTCCTAGGGCCTCTGCCGCCTCGTCCCAAAGCACCTCCCCCCGTTGTTTCGGTCGCATCCTGGAATCCATGCCTTGCCACGACAAGACGATAAAAAAGCGACGTCGTAACAGATGATTCACAGAGACAGTGTCTTGAATAAAGTCGATGTAGTCTCTCAGCGAGGGACGCAAATGAGGTTCAAGGTCGTCCTCATGTTCCTTTAAATCACCAAGATATTCGTCTAACCGCAGCACGTCCGAATGGACCAATAATTCCACCGGAAACTCCAACCCATTGAGAAATTCGGTATAGCCGTGAATGAGACGTTGCTGATCGCCCTGGGATCGCAGCGAAAAATTCACGGGAATCGCTTCGGTAATGGAAGAAAATCGATCCTTATCGATAAGACACAGCCCTGGGCCAATGGCGCGAATGGGCAACAGACGATTAATGGATACAGCCATCATAGACACTTCCTTGGTGTTGGAGAGTAATTTGCTATCCTTATTTTGGGATGTAGCGTTTCGGTGATATAAAAAAGCGGGTGGCAATAAGGCACCATGATGGAACCGAGCGTTCTTGGTAGCGCAACACGGCCAGCGCGATCGAGAGGCTACTCAAGGCCATAATTCCCACGACCGGCAAAATCATCCGGGTTTTAGAATGGGGCCAGAGTAAAAGATCACCGATGATTCCTAAGGCCAGCCAGATGAGATCCTTTAGACCAAGCCCCCACAGCACCGCAGGTTCCTTCGATAAAGGGACGGGAACAACCCGAGTCAAATCCATGCCAAGAGTCTCGCTGGATTACTTTGAGCCCCTACCAGGCGGCGTAGTTGACCGGGGATCTTGGTCATGTACCATAAGACTCCTGCCTGCAAAAATTCATCGGCTAGTGTCGTGGTGTGAGTCACCAAGTGTAAAAAGATCCAAAACACCATCGCATGCACACTTTGCACGAAAATGGCCACCATAAGCTCCTTGCCGATATTGCTTAGCCAGGTGTCATCCGCCCCCCCGCTCCAAAGTACCGCGAACCACGGAATCAGGCCGGTCAACACGTAGATTTCAACAGTCCTAAGTGCATAGAAGAGGCCTAAATAAATTAGGAGCGCAAGTACCAAAGCTCCCAAAACCAAAGCCAACAAAGGGTTTACCGAGAGTTCAAAGTGGGTCGAACCCACAACGCTGGCTGATCCGACGCGGTCCACAAAGACCCGGACCAAGGCATCGTTTATGGTCAAGAGCCCATGCACGGCGGGCGATGCGCCGATGGCTACAATGGCTGCCGACACCGTTCTCTGTAACGGGGCCGATCGGGCCGGATGGCCTAACAGGGGCCCAGTAGGCCACATCATCCGCAATACCGTCCACGTGAAGACTAAGGTAAGCGCTCCCATGCTTAAGACTAGATTGCTACGATACAAGTGAGTCGCGACGACATTCCATTGGACCGGCACGAACACAATTTGCTGGAATAGACGTTGCGACACTTGCGCCAAGCCCTGGTCCACCCATTGCGATACTTTGTCTAATGACCACACTAAGGGATTAAGAGACAACATACTGCAACACTTGTCGGATAACATCGACCAAAAGAATCAAAGCAAGGCCGACGGCAGCTCGCCCCATCAGTTCCTTCGAGCCTTGTACCGCTCGGGGGCTATGCGCCACCATGAGGCGAATCCCTCCATAGACCATGACGAGCGTAAATACCCCACCAGCCACGTCAACCAAAATGCTGGTTAGCCGCGTTAGCACCACAAGCAATTGAGCTGAAGGCACTATGATCTCCTCCCATTCGGCATTATTGCCCGCAGGCGATTGCCGTAACAGCATAGTAGCGCCTATTTGATGCCGCTTTCCTGTCAGGCCTTCGCCACCGTTCGACAAGGATTCGTAAGACTATATTTCATTTCCATGGTCTATTAGATGAATTTCGCAACAACGCGGTAGACGACAACACCCGGAGCCAACACGAAGAAAGGAGCCTTCGACGAAGAAGGCTCCTGGATTACAGCAGGAATCTTTTTAGCCTTCCGCTACACGATTTCTGTCATACACCACGCGCCCTTGGATGATGGTTTTATCCACTTGGCTGCGATACTCGAAGGGATGACCCGACCAAATCACCAGATCTCCATCTTTCCCGGGTTCAATCGATCCGAGGCGCTCGCCCACACCGCACATGTCGGCAGGATTTTGGGTTAATGCTCTAATCGCATCCGCTTCGTCCATCCCTTCCCTGACGGCAAACGCCCCACTGACCACCAGGTACTGGACCGGGACCACCGGGTGGTCCGTAATCAAAGAGACTTTAATCCCATTCCTGGCCAAAATCCCGGGAGTTTTGAAGCTACGTTCGCGGACCTCGACCTTGACGCGTGCCACGAGGCTCGGCCCCATCGACACCGGTGTGTTCGCCTTAAGCAACTGATCGATCACCTTAAAGGCTTCCGTCCCATGTTCGATAATCTGCCGTAAGCCGAATTCTCGGGCAATCCGCATGGCGGTTAAAATATCGTCGGCACGATGGGCGTGGGTGCGGAGGGGAATAGTGCCTTGCAACACCAGCCCCAGGGCTTCCTTATCTAGGTCACGACTCGTCTTGTCGGGATCCTGCTCCCGCTTTCTCATGTACTCCTCCGCATCGACCAAGGCTTGACGGAAGACCCGAGCCACCCCCATCCGCGTCATCGGTGCCTTCTTATCGGTGCCATAGACCCGTTTAGGATTTTCACCCATGGCACTTTTCATGCCGGAAGGCGCGACCAGAATCATATCTTCAACATCGTTACCCCATAGTCTCAGAGTCGCCCCTTGACCTCCGATCACGTTGCCGCTGCCTGGAGTAACCCAGGCTGCGGTGATGCCGCCCCTAATGGCGTCGGTTAGGGCCACGTCTTCGGGATAAAATCCGTCAATGGCACGCACCGCGGGTGTGATAGGGGTAATCATCTCGTTGCCGTCGGCACCTTCTCGGCCTTCCCCGTCGTTAAAGACCCCAAGGTGTGTATGTGAATCGATGAATCCGGGAAACACGTATTCTCCATGTGCATCGATCACGGTAGCGGTAGAAGGGATGGCCACATCAGTTCCAACCGCTACAATTTTCCCCTCGTCATTAATTAACACCGTGGCTTTATCAATCGCGCCGCGATTGACGGTTTCCACCCGCCCTCCAACAATGGCGATCATTTAGAAACTCTCCTTTGCTCTGGTTTGGTGTGGGTGCGGTTGCGAAGTCTTTCTGCGCGCCGCGACTCGGCCGCGTGAAAGCGTTCTTCCTCCTCTGGAGTGGTTAGAATCAAAGGCGGTACTTCCACCGGTTTCCCGGTATCGTCTAAAGCGACAAAGGTCAAAAAGGCCGTACTGGTCTTTTTGACGTCACCCGTCATGTCCTCCCTAAACACCTCTACCCCGATTTCCATTGAGGTCCGCCCCGCCCAATTGACCTGCGCCACCAACCGCACCACTTGCCCGACTTTTACTGGATGAAGAAATTCCAAACTATCCATCGAGGCCGTGACGGCCACGTGCCCCGCATGGCGCGCTGCCGCCATTGCGGCGGCGAGATCAATCCAGTGCATGACCCGCCCGCCTAAAATGTTCCCTAACATGTTAGAGTCGCCGGGTAAGACTAGTTCTGTCATTTCGGTCCGTGAGTTCGCTACCGTTTTCCCTTGGGTCTCTGACACCCTATGTTCCCTCCTGTATAAGCTCTATGTCCTCGCCGCATGCTAACCAGGCAACACGTCCAGTTCTAGTCTATCAGTCCACGCCAAAAGGAGCGAATCAAGTTGGGGATTAAGACGCCCTCGGGCCGCACCAAACACCATAAACATGCAGCTCCTAGACACCAATCTTTTCAAAAAGACCTCAAGTCCGGCACCTTAACTCTTCTCACCCTGGGGGGCATCATGGGTTCAGGCCTCTTTATGGCGAGCGGCCTAGCCATCGGCCACGCCGGTCCCATCGCCCTCGGTTTCTTTGCCGTGGGGGCCCTAGCCATGTATTTAGAGATTACCGCATTGGCCGAGATGTCGATCGCCTCTCCGGCTCCCGGTTCGTTTTTACTCTACATGGACAAAGTTCTAGGCCCTGGGTGGACATTTGTATCAGGTTGGATTTTTTGGTTTTCTAGTGTGCTTACGATGTCCAGCGAGGTCACGGCCGCTGCCTTATTCACGAGACTTTGGTTTCCGACGGTCTCCCTTTGGATTTGGTCGCTCGCCTATTCCGTTCTTATCGTAGCTATTAATTTTATCAGTGTGCGCGGATTCGGCACCATCGAAGGCGTCATGGCAGGTGTCAAGACCATTGCCGTGATCGCCTTTATCGGGGCCACCGCATTATCGCTATGGCACATCATTCCCGGTTCCAAGGCTCCCTCTTCGCCGCTCCATAATTATACGGCGTATGGTGGCCTCATCCCCCACGGGTGGTACGGAGCTTTTCCCGCGATGTTGTTAATACTTTTTAGCTACGCGGGAACCGGGGTCATTGGGCTCGCGGCGGCAGAAGCCAAAAGCCCGCGTTCGACCATTCCTCCCGCTATCCGCAATACCGTGGGATTGGTCACATTCATGTACCTCGGAGCCATCTTCCTGATTATTGGATTGGTCCCGGTTTCACACATGTCGTCGCACGTAAGCCCCTTTATCCTTGCGCTACGGACCACGCATATACCCTTTTCAGGCTTTCTAATGAACCTGGTGCTTCTTTTTGCGGTCCTGTCGACCATGAATGCGGCGCTTTATTCCAATGTCCGGGTCTTGTATGGTTTAGCCCATGCGGGTCAAGCTCCCAAACGCATGGGGAAGCTCAATAAAAA
>JAKADJ010000017.1:0-2090 GCA_021820645.1 Bacillota bacterium | reverse complement strand
TTTTGGCTCTTACCATTGGCCTCGCCTACTTCTTGCCCGCCAAGGCCTATGCCTATCTGGTCACTGCTACCGGATTTCAAGCCATGTTTATTTGGCTCATGGTGCTCCTGACCCATCTTTACTATCGACCGTACCTCGAAAAACATCACCCCGAAAAATTATCGTATAAACTTTGGGGATACCCCTTTACCTCAATTTTCGTGATGGTCATCGTGGTGGCAGCCTTGTTAGTCTCTCCCTTGGCCAAAGGAGAACTCTATGGGGCTATAGTCGGATTCGGGGGGATTGTGGTGGCTTGGCTAGCCTGGATTGTCTTACGCCCTCGGATTTTGGCCCGATCCGGGTCGCCGTCCTAACGCCTCTCATGGCGCCGTAAAACCGCCACCGTCTCCACGTGGTCGGTGCGAGGAAACATATCCACCGGCTGGGCATGGGCTAGGTCATATGTTTGGGCCATGAGCGACACATCCCGGGCTAGGGTCTCGGGATTACAACTGACATAAATCAGTGTCGGAGATTTTAGGTCGAGTAGCGCTTCGACGACCTCAGGCGTAAGCCCAGCCCGAGGCGGATCGACAATTACCGCTGAAGGTGGCAACGCGGTACTCCGGACCCAATCCAAGATAATGTGTTCGGCGCGTCCCACGGTCATCGTGACGTTTTGAACGTGATTTAGGGCGATGTTAGCCCACGCATCGCGGACCGCTTCGGGGCTTAGCTCTACGGCGCGAACGGCTTTAGCTCGTCCGGCAGCCAAAATGGCCAAGGTACCGACTCCTGCATAAAGATCCCACACCGTATCTAATGGTGTAGCAGCTTCATCCAGTGCATCGAGAACCAATCCGTAGAGGCGTCCCAGCTGACCTGGGTTCACTTGGAAAAATGACTCAAACGAGAGATTAAACTGGGCACCCAAGACGGACTCCATGATCGAAGACTGCCCCCGAAGCAATTGGGTTCGTGACCCCAGCACCCGATTAGTATTCGCCGCATTGAGGTTTGCCCCGACTCCGACCACGCCTGGGACTTCCGCCATGATACGGTCGGCCGCCAATCTGAGGCGGTCATCCCAAGCTCGAACAATAAATAGGACCAGGGCCTTGCCCTGTCCGTTGGTGCGCACCAATAGGTGACGTAACACCCCGCGACCACTTGTTTCATCATAAGGGGAAATCTGCAACCGATTCACGATAGTAGGCATCCGCTCCAGAACCCGGTTTACCACAACATCCTGAATGTCACAGTGTGTGGTCGCCACCACTTTGTGGCTTTTTCGAGCATAAAGGCCCAAGTAGGCCTGACCCACGCTACCACCCCAGGGAAATTGACCCTTATTGCGGTATCCATAGGGCTCCTTGGCTCCTTGGATTAGGCCTACTTTAGGATTTTCCAGCCGGCCAATCCGAATTAAGGCCTGCCTCACACGATGTTCTTTGTACTCCAATTCAGCCGCGTAATCCCAATGTTGAAAAACGCACCCGCCACAATCATCTGCTATCGGGCACCGAGGGATGATCCGATCCGGGGTGGCCCGGTCGATCTGTTGGGTTTTAGCCCGAGAAAAGCTGTTGCGGACCTCGGTAATCTCGGCCTTTACCACCTCTCCCGGCAAGGCTCCTTGCACAAATACCACCCGGCCCTCGGCATCTTCCGATACGCCTTCTCCAGCCTGTCCCATGCGTAGAATGCGAAGCGTTTCGGTCTGGCCCAGTTTAGACATCGGTATGAACCGCTCCGGTTTCCAACACCACCCGGTGATCCTGGATAGCCATGGGGATCCCGAGCGGCAGGGTCACCTTGCGTGGACCATGCCCGGCCGGTAGTCCCCACCATAGGGCTACGCCCGCCCGCTGGCAAATATCTGTCACCACGTGCAACGCGGTATACTCTGGCATCGCTTCCGGAGCTTCACAGCGGGTAGCCTCGCCAAACACCACACCGCGAACTCGAGACAACGCACCAGACAGCCAAAGGTGCGTCATCATACGATCAATCCGATAAATCGGCTCCGCCACCTCTTCTAAATACAAGATCTTGTTCTCCGCGTCGAGGGCATAGGGAGTGCCGAGGCTTTCTGCAACGAGAGATAA
>JAKADJ010000388.1 GCA_021820645.1 Bacillota bacterium | reverse complement strand
AGAGGATAAAAGCAAAGTGCGCGTGGCTGGGCCATTTACGGTAGAAAGTTTATCGCCACATCGCGTGCTCATCGTGAACCAAGACGACGAGCTAATCGACCCGCAAGACATGCATGGTCTTAGGGCGGAGACAGACGACTTTGTTTCGATTATGCTTGAGAACCTAAAGACAGCCGGGGTGCAGCAGGCCCATAAGGAGGACAAAATTGAATTCAGTACGTTGACCCCATGGCCAGGGGAGTTGATATGTGCCGAGGGCCGTTATGCCGAGAAGCAGGATTCGAATGTCGAGCGACGGGCCGCTATTTTCATCGGGCCAGAGTTTGGGACCGTCTCACGTCCTGATTTGGTAGCTGCCGCCCGGGAAGCCGCAGATGCCGGTTTTGATGTCCTTATCACTTGTGCGTTTAACTACGATGCACACTCATCCGAGTTTAATAAGTTGGGGCGCATACCCGTGCTGAAGGCCCGCATGAATGCCGACTTGCATATGGCCGCAGACCTCAAGAATACGGGGGCCGGCAACTTGTTTGTGATTTTTGGAGAACCGGATATCGAGATTCTTCCATGCGATGACGACCGGATTCAGATTAAGATTCAGGGCGTGGATGTGTTTGACCCGCAGAGCGGTGAAGTCCGGAGCGATGACGCGGACGGAATTGCATGCTGGTTTATCGATACAAACTACAACGAAGAAAGTTTTTTTGTCCGTCATGCCTACTTTCTCGGTGCCAACGATCCGTATAAGTCCCTCAAGACGACCCTTAAAGCTGAAATTAGTACGGAGGCATGGGATTCGCTGCATAGTGACGTCTCACGCCCGTTTGACCGGCCGGAAACCGGACGAATTGCCGTTAAGGTGATCAATCACCTCGGCGATGAGGTGATGAAGGTATTTCGTGTCGCGGAGTACTCGGAATGATGAAGTTTCGGATCGCGGATACCTATTGATGGTGTCCCCGATCCGTTTGCCCATCCCGAGGCGCAACGACGGGTTCGTTTAATGGCTGCGTATTTCGGAGAAATCGACCACGAAAACCGGAAAGTCTCAACCATCAGAATCGGAAACAAGCGACCACCGGAACCGGAAATTACTGACCACCGCAACGTTACGCTTGTTGTACCGGTTTATTCTGGATTTGGCAAGACCTTTCGCATCGATTCGCCTTGCAACGCAAGGCGATGGGCCTGATGCACGACGCGGTCGAGGACCGCGTCGGCGATGGTGGTGTCGGCAAACAAGCTGTGCCACTGAGCAATGGGCACCTGGCTGGTGATAATCGTGGCCGCGCGTTGATATCGATCATGCAGCACTTCCCAGAGGTCGCGGGCCTGCTCGGCGTTGAGCGGCTCGCCCTAGTCATCCAGGATCAGGACGTCAACCTTGGCCCACGCTTTCAGGGCCTGCGGATAGGTGTGCTCCAGCCGCGCGACCAGGAGTTCGCCTAACAACCGACTGAGGCGGATGTAGCGGACCCGGCGGTCCTGACGACAGGCGGCATGGCCTAAAGCGCAGGCCAGGAACGTCTTGCCACAGCCCGCCAGACCGGTAATCAGGACGGTGTGATGGGCGTCAATCCATTGGCTGGTTAACAGTTGCTGAAACTGCCCGCGGGGCACATGATAGTCGACGGCTTCCGGGGCGGCGGCCACGCGAAGCTGGGCGTCTCGGATCCGACGGGCTCACCGATCCCAAATTCCACGAAATACGGGGCTATCTCCCCCGGAGGCGTTGCGATCTCGTCATGACGGCGACACGTATAGGCTTTCTCGCTTCAGCACCGAGAGAGGAAAAAGTTTTTCAGCGGATGAAGGGATTAGCGACGCATTTCGCGAAATCGTTATTGCAAATAGACCTCGGGAGGTGTAGGTTGTTGGCTCCGCGGGAATATGGCAACACATCCAAAGATACGCTTCGGGCGCTGAGCCTTGCCACGGAACTAGGTGCTATAGAGTATGGTGGACCGTTATCGTCAGCCGAGCGTGCCTTGATCGATAGTCTCCATGGTAAGGTGGATATACCGAAGGGACTGGCCGACCAAATACGGGATGAAATTCGGTCGGGTGCGGATCCCCTTGGTAGCTTATTCCTCGCGCATGCTAGTACCGACAAGCGTCGCCAATTGGGAGCTTTCTACACACCGTCGGCCCTGACCTTGCCGATGGTTGACTGGGTATTAGGAATGAACCCAGAAAGAATCGTGGACGTTGGATCGGGTAGTGGCCGCTTCGTCAATGAGATTCTGCGTAAGAACTCAAAGGCACGCATAATTGCGGTCGATATTGATCCGATGGCGACCCTGTTAACAAGGGCTGTTTTGGCTTGCATGGGAAATACTTCTTCGAGGGTCATTAATTCCGATTACACCACCTTTAACCTTGAGCCCCACTCAGGTTTAACTGCCTTTATAGGAAACCCACCTTATGTTCGGCATCATCTTCTGACGCGACAACAGAAGACGTGGGCACGGGAAGTTGCGACGACAATGGGTCGGACTATTTCTGGATTGGCCGGCTTACATACATATTTCTTTTTGGCTACTGCCGTGATGGCTTCGCGTGGTGATGTAGGGTGCTTTGTCACCAGCTCTGAGTGGTTGGACGTGAACTATGGGTCTATCGTTCGGGAATTGTTCTTGGAACAGCTAGGCGGAGAATCCATACACGTGGTTGATCCCGAGGTGATGGCCTTCCGCGATGCAACAACAACAGCCACGATTAGTTGTTTTCGCATTGGTAGGCAGAGTAAGTTCATCCGACTTCAGCCAGTGAAGCGACTAGAGGATATTGGAAAACTGGAAGATGGGGAGCCTATTGCCAAGGACCGCCTTCGCGCATCCCCACGGTGGAGTCCTCTAATTAGAACTCGCCGAAAAGCGCCGGAAGGCTACATCGAATTGGGAGAAATTTGTCGGGTTCACCGAGGAGCTGTGACGGGTAGCAACGCCATCTTTGTGACTGACGGCAACAGTTATGCTTTGCCGGTAGAGGTTTTGTGGCCATCTATTACCAAGGCCCGCGAGTTATTCGCAGCAGGTACCAAGCTCGAGACTGTGGAAGGGCTCAGGAGAG
>JAKADJ010000387.1 GCA_021820645.1 Bacillota bacterium | reverse complement strand
ACCCTTCAGCACGAGGCCAAAGTTGACGATCGGCTGGTGTTAGACGGCGAATCCGTGATTCTCTTCGAGCCGATCGGCGGGTAGCCACGCCCTTAGTCTTTTCGGCCCCTCCGTATTTCTGTCCGGTTCAACAAACATGCGCCGAAACAAAAAGAACCGGCTCACGACGGGATTTCGTGAGTTTGCCCCCGACCTTCCCGATGTTGCAAGCGACCCCGCCTCTAACGGACGGCTACGTCCGAGACAAGAACTTTTAACTGAAAGTTGCTAGAATTCACTTGCGGCCGCTTGGTCCAGCACGAAGGTGACATTGGGGTGCATTTGCAGGAAACTTGCTGGCACCTCCGTCGACACTTCCCCTGATAAGGCCCGTTTAACCGCCCAAGCCTTGTCGCGGCCAAAGGCCATGAGAACAATGGCGCGAGCCTGCAAAATGGACTGGATGCCCATGGTGATTGCTCGGTCGGGAACGGCGGAGGGATCTTCGAAGAATCGGGCATTGGCACGGATGGTGTCCTCCGTAAGATGGATCATATGGGTTCGGGTCTTGAGCGAGATGTCGGGCTCATTAAAGCCAATGTGGCCGTTTCGCCCGATGCCGAGAATCTGCAAATCTATCGGGTGAGTCGCCAAAATTGCATCGTAGCGGGCACACTCTTGCTCGATATCCTCGGCCATACCATCCGGTACAAAGGTGCGAGAGGCCGGAATATCGATGTGGCTAAAGAGGTGATCGTGCATGAAGCGGCGATAGCTATGCGGATGGTCGGCGGATAACCCGACATACTCGTCCAAGTTGATGGTGGTGACGTGGTTAAAACTCAGACCCTGCTGGTGAAAATCCACCAACTGCCGATAGAGATTGACGGGCGTGGAACCTGTCGCCAGCCCTAACACAGGGTGAGGCTCCCGCTGCAATAGGCTCTCAATGAGAGCGGCTACGTAAACGGTAGCCAAGCTTTCCGAAGCAAAACGTCGTACTTTCATCGCTCATTTCTCCCTTTACGGAATATCTTAAAGACCGGCTCCTACACCGTGCGCCGCCTCATAACGACGGATAGCGGTGCGCGTGAAAAGAGGCAGGGCCAACATCGCTACCGAGGACACCACTGTGAGAACCACGAAGGCCATGTCGCCCAGACTTCGGACAAAGAGACCTCCGACCAATATTGTGCACCGGGATAGCGCAAACGGGATTTCCATCCAAAGACCAAACCGAGTGCGCCAGACAACGTCCCCCTGCATAATCACCCGGTAACGCTGGCGCCCCGAAGCTCCCTGAAGATAGAGTCCCCCGACGCGCATCAATAGCACGACCAAGGTGCTCCAGCCGTTTTTCGGCGTCGTGAAGGCCATGAGATAGCTTGCCAATATGAGAACGATTCCCATGATCAACCAGACGTCCTGGGAAAAGTGCGCCCGCCGATACCAGGTCAAAGCCGCCAGCATGACCAACGAATAACCGATATTGAGGAGCGCCACCACCCCCACGTTGTTGCTCACCGTAAAAATAAAGATCATCGAAAAAAGGGCGAGAAATTGGTTGACCAAGCCGCTGGACATCACCACCGCCATTACCCACGGGGTACCGGGTTTGGAGAACACGTCCCGAAAACCCATACGATTTTGGTAGAGGTTTTCTTGAAGCCCCTTATGCGGCAGCTTTGTTGAGACAAAAAACGCCGCGATGACAAACACGAGCATGATAAGAAAGGAGACACGAAAGCCAGAAAGACCCACGATGCCCGCTGAAATCAGGGGAATGGCTACGGCAATCACCTGCCCGAGAACCGTGTTGACGGAAAAGTAATCGGCATATTGCTCGGATTTCAAAAACGTGTACATGGAGGAGTTGTTGGCCGCCCAGAAGAAGCCCTGGGTCAGGCCAAACAACAGTCCCACGACAACCGTAAAGACGTCCCTCAAATTGGGTAGATAAAAAAAGAGGCCAATAAAGGTCCCGCCGGCAAAAATACTGGACAGTAGCATGACAAAGCGAATGTCTCGTTTGTAGAGATAATGCGAACCGAAAAGGTACGACCCAAATAGCGCCACTGTACCCGCCAGGTTAAAAAGGCTAACAGAAAGAATTGATTCGCCTTGACGCCACCAATAGAGGTTCACAAAGATGGTGACGAAGTTAAAAATGGCCTGCATGGATGCATTGACGGCGATTACCCACCAGACGTCATGAGGAAGGTCCGGTAGCCGGCCACGAAACCAATCCATCATGAGTCGAAGAACCGCGGTAAGAACGACCGGTTTTTGAGCAGTATTTGGTCCAAGATGTGTTTCGCGGTCTCACCCCCCCTCACTAGCGGATGAATGGTCAAAGCCTCAAGTCCGGCCCCATAGTCGCCCTCAACGGCCGCTTTGATGGTCAATTCCTCATAGGCTTTGACCACCTGTAAAAGCCCCCGCATACCCCAGGGCACCGGTTCCTCAATTTGAATGGCATGTGCGCCGCGATTGTCGACCACCGCGTTCACCTCGATGGACGCGTCCTCGGGTAAAAAAGGCAAGATATGGCCGTTTTGCACGTTGACCGTTTGAATGTCTCGCCTATCGGTGTAGATGGAGGCCATCAATTCGACGGCCGCCAACGAGTAGTAGGCTCCGCCCCGCTGTTCGAGCTGCCGTGGCTTTTCTTTCAGGCTCGGATCCTGGTAAAGTTCAAACAGTTCCTGTTCGATGCGTTGCACAACTTCGCCGCGTGTTCCGACCGTGCGGGCATTCTCTCGCTCCTCCGCCAACATCTGGTCAGTCAAATAGTAATATCGGAGGTAACTGCAGGGGAGCGCTCCGACACTTTCCATGAGCGCCGGATCCCAGGCTAATTCCGGGATATTTTTGACCGACGCGCCGTCTTTCATGAGGCCCCAAATCAGTGGCATGATGTCGGTGTCGCCCACGCGGATGCGACGCGCCCAGTTCAGGTGATTGATGCCCACCCATTCAAAGTCCACCTGCGAACGGTCGACGCCGGCCACCTTAGCGATTTGCATCCGGGTGGCAATCGCTAGATTGCAGAGCCCAATGCTTCGCACGCCGCCATACTTCAGGACCGCTTGGGTTATGATG
>JAKADJ010000386.1 GCA_021820645.1 Bacillota bacterium | reverse complement strand
GCCGTGCAACACCTCGCTTAACATCCAGGCCGAAGATAGGGAGAGCGTGCACGCGGCGAGAAAGCCGGCGTCAAAGATCCCCAAGGCGAATAATTGACTAACCAGAGGGCCGGCGGCATGGGCAAGCCAGGCCAAAGGATTTTCTAAAGGGCTGGCCGTGGAGGTGACGGCCAGGGCGCCAATGAGCATGACGATGGCCGCCATCGAAACTTGGGCCAGGATCCCAAGACGGATGTCTTTTCGGCCCAAGCTCAAAGAGCTCACGCTGCCAGACCACACGGCATTTTGTTGCCAATAAATCATCCAGGGCGCGATGGCATTACCCGCCAAGGCCAATAATAAAAAGAACACCGGAGTGGAGATGCCTTGACCCAGCGCGATGGTCCAAGCTCCTTGGGCTGGATGTAAGTAGAACAACGCTGGAATGAAGGCAAAATTAAAAATCGCCAAGACCAGCAGAAGTCTTTCTAATCCCGGATAGTGGCGATATGAGGTGACCCCAATGACCAAGGCCCAGGAAAGCACAAGCCCTGCGCCCCAGGGTAGACCAATAAGCCTTAAGGCGGATGCCATGCCGAGGAACTCGGTTACCAGGATGAGCGCATTAAGCATATGCAAAGCGATTCCGTTAATGATGACGCCTAGCCGGCCAAATTTGCCGCGCAGTAACTGACTGTAGGGTTTTTGTGTCGCCACCCCGACTCTCAGTGCCAACTCCTGAATGGTGTAGGTAATGGGCACCATCCCAATCAAGGCGCCGAGGAACCATACGAGATGGTGTGCGGCACCGGTCACCAAATACGACAGCATCCCGCCCGCATCGTTGTCTGCGGCTAACCCAAGAACACCGGGGCCAATAGCCAAAATCCACCACATTGCACGTGGTCTGTGCGGGGGGCGGTTTGGCTTGGTGGAATCCAGATACACTACCTATCACGTCCTCTTTAGCCGATGGCGGATCAGGGTCATGATATGTAGCCCAGGGGTCTCTGGTGAGCCGCATGATGAAGCTTGCGCGAGGGACACGAAGAAGATACCATGGGATCAAATGTACAGGTGGGGAGCAACGACTGTGAATACATTGGCGTTTGGCTGGCTTGAGATTGCCATCGGAGTTGCCGGAATCGTGCTGGGTGGACTCGGAAAAATGTCTCGGGCCTCTGTCATTATTTCTGTGGGCCTGATTATGTTTGGCCTGAGTCATATGGTGCCTCACCGCTTACTCGGCCTTATGAATGACGGCGGAGCCTTGATTGTCCTCTTTGGAATCGGGATGTCGATTTCCTTAATGCGGCGCCAGCGAAAAGGGCCAAAGTCGCCTCGTCAGTAGCCACTGAACACTACGGCATCCGTGTCTGTGCGCGTCACCCCGATTAAGGTGTTAAAGAGCACGAAGCCATCATGAAGTGGGGTCGAGGAGCAGTTTATATCCCCGACCCCCCTATCGGAAAGAAGATTCCCGCCATCGATTTTACCTCCCCCTCAGCCGAGAAGAGCTGGACAGGCGGCCATTTCAATTGTTCGGTTCGGTTTGCCAATTTGCCCGCTCGATGGCATCGGACAGGCTATTGGCCCAATCAGTAAGCCGCGTTGCGTGGTCGCGGGCGACCGTAATGGAAACTTGGCGAGATACCGGTGGTGCTTCGCGCACCGTAATCCATGGCTGACGAGTGGTCGCCATGCCATCCTTCGCGACGGCATCCCATGCGGCTGCTAGTTGCCGTAGTGCCTCGGCCTTGAGCCTGGCCTGATAGACACTGAGTGTTTCCTCGTTGACCGTGACGAGGGTCTTGACGTTGGAGGCCATTAGCCGTTGCTTATCGGTGACAATTTGATCCAGTTGAGCCAAAATCTCTTCGTCGCGCTCGACCGGATCGAATGGTGGGGCTTCGGTCCCCGAAGTCACCACGGCATCGCGGAGCAGCTGCTCTTGCAATAGTGCTCGTTGCTTATCGCGCCGAGAAATGTCTCGTCGAAGTTGTCCAATGGTCATGGTGAGGTCCTCTCTTAGATAGATTGGCCCGGGCAAACGAGCGAAATACGTGTAAGGGCAATGGGTGAAGGGTTAAAGGTGTAAAATGGTGGTAGCGTTCAAGGGTTGGTCGCGACGGCACCGTACAAGGAGTGTAATCCCGGTCGTTTCGTTGAGACAATCTGTCTCACGGCATAGTTTACCTCCATGCTGAGGATTTCGTAGTCAGCTTGCCCGGACACCTCATTCTACCAGCACACATGAGTAATGGGTAGAGAAAATTTAACAATGTATGGTGTCTACCGTTGTTTCAGCTAAGTTATTACGTTTACGCCAGCTCATGGAGGTGGGGATACCGTGAAGGGAGCGCTTTGGATTGAGAGCCTTGCGATTTGGGCCGTCGCGTTGCTTTGGGCAATCTATAGTGGCTGGGGACAGAATGGCTTCTCGATGCCATCGGATGTGCAATGGGCGGTGGGCATCGTGTTATTGTTGGCTGTCCTCATGGAAACGGCGAGAGCGCATCATCCCAACGGATTGTCCGGCATGGGCGGACGTCTCGTCCAATGGTGGGCCGTCGGCAGTGGGTGGGTGTTTTTAGTCTGGTTTTTATCGTGGGGACCCCTTGCGCCTAAAGGTCTCCTCAGTCTATTCATGGTGGTCGGCTTGGCAACGGGACTCCTTATCATGGGAGCTTTGGGATCGGTGGCCCTCCTCATGCTGGTCGTGATGTCAGATCGACGAGTCGCGACAGCCAGCATGATAGGTGTGGAAGCGCTGATGGTGCTCTTCTTTGGCCTACGCCTAGAGCGCTTTTTCCTATTGACCCAGGGAGGAGCCCTGTTGGCACCTTGGTGGGAGCGAATGAGCTCCCTGGGGGCCGTCGTGTGGCTCCTTGACCAGGCGTGGCCGATTGGTGCGGTCGCAGTTGGCATGGCCGTAATGGCGCTGAGTATCCGGCTTTTTGTGCAGCGGGACCATGGCATAAGGCTGTGAGGGCCTAGCACTGCCATTATCGGCGGCGTGGCTTGGCGTGTCGAGCCCATTTCCGGATCATTTCCGGCGAGAATCGGGTGGGATGCCCGTGTTCGATGACCCGCTGGCCCGCAACA
>JAKADJ010000385.1 GCA_021820645.1 Bacillota bacterium | reverse complement strand
CCATCCAGAAGACTAAAATCATCATGGAAATTATCGCCATTGGCCCAAGAGACCACGATAAAGTCTATGCCATCGCGGCCAAACGCTTAACAGGTTTTCGTCGCGAAATGTCTGAACGAAACCAGACCGGTAGTACTCACAACAATATCTAACTCGTTTGGTGTGGGAATCAGCGTGAGCTGGATACATGGACCGCTCTGAGACCGTTACTCTGAATCTCCTGAGGGGCACGGGCACACTAACGCCCCCGCTAGTTCCGGAAACGGTGGCCCACTGGTTCCCCTAACCTCCTAACGAGACAAGGTTGGGGTAACGGTCAGAATTCCCCCCTGACGAACCTCTCCCATGTTATGGTCGGCCGATGAGCGAGGCGTCCGTGGACCTTGTTGAGAGTTTGGGGCTGCGGAGTAGGCCAGAGCGTTGGGCATCAAGGGGATCGTCGAGCTCACTATGAAGGAAAAAGAGGAACGCCTCACATCATAAAGCACATGAAAAACATAGCGGGGGACTGTATGGCATTCCCACTAATAGATGTATCCCCGTATTATTTTGATGGAGTGGATCCTAGCCTTCAATTCCCAGGACCCACCGGACACCGCAATACCTCCCAGACTGAACCCCTGATCATCCCTGCCGGGGTGGGAGGTGGTCGCAAAACCAGCGGTCGGCGAGCTTACGCAGATTCATAAGATCCTGCAACTCTTCGGGAGATTCCCCTTCTAGGCGATGTTTTAAATAAGAGAACCTCTGGATGCGTGATTTCGGGGACACGACCATCAGGGCTTTGGCAAAGCCTTGGACCCACTCCCAGCGGGCGACTTCGTCCGAATCACCATGCATGAGCAGCGCGGGAATCGATGCCAATCGGTCAATCTGTTGGGACACCGCGTAGGATTGGCGTCGCGCCTGAATTGCCGGATCCGACCAGGGATAATCGGGATAGTAGTGTTCCAAGTAATCCAGATCGGCGACGCCTCCGACCGTGACGAGCGCGGCGACTTGGGGGTTGTCCACGGCGCCCCATAGTGCAATGAGGCTTCCAATGGAAAACCCAAACAAGCCCACTGGCCTCTTTCCTAAGTCGGCGAGCAACTCGTTCAGTTCGGCGCGGGCCGCATCCACTACGCTCGCAAATAACTTAAGAAAGATGTCTTCCGAGCGTCGCACTGTTAGAGATTGGGTTCCCTCCCGCAAGATCGGCAGGCGCCAATAAATCTTGGTGAGGCTGCCATCACTCGGTACAGGATAGCCGGCTTCCAGCATTTCGACAGTGGTACTCATGCCATGGATCACAATCACGATTCGCTCCGCACGATCCAGTGCGGGCCCGCGGACTATCACGTTATTCAATGGATTTGTTCTCCTCGTTGCGATCACAGTATTGATCCCCGAGATTTCCGCACGGAATATCTTAAGGTATCGGGGCTTTACGAGAAAACTTCGCCGTCTAGGTCGATTTTCCCTCTTTAAGGTTGCCTGGAGCACGGTGTCTCGCCCATTGCATCGTAGTGCTGACCGATGGATTAGGTCCCGCAAAGTGATGACCATGTCGCGGATTGCGGCTGGGCCAGAAGGTAACGGAGAGGTCATGTGTATGGCAATCTTGTGCAGTGCAACGCTCGCCATAGGTGTCTCGAGCCTTGGGTCCACCCCGGGATGACTGTAGCGAGCAGCCGAGGAGTGATCGGAGGGGTGCTGATAGATATGTGTATCGCCGTCCGACAAGAGCTGTGGCACAATAGGAATCATGCATCATCGCGGGAAGGGCTGGCAGCCGTGATCGGACAGATAGGCACCGTGGGTCACGCAAGAAGGCCACGGGAGTTCCGAAGTGCGTCATTCAATCTAGGGGAGGGCACACGATGATTAAGGGTATCGCGATTGTATCGGTGTGGGTTTTGGATCAGGAGGCGGCCAAGGAGTTTTACATTAACCAGTTAGGTTGCGATTTGACCAATGACATGGAGCTTGAAAACGGCATGCGCTGGCTAACCGTAAGGCCGCCCGGTAACGCGCAGCAGGAATTGCTGCTGATGGACCCGCTACGATCCATGCTAGACCCAGAGAGCGCCGCGGCAATCCATCAATTGCTGGTCAAAGGAGTCCTATCCCCAGGGGTCATGGCGACCACCGATTGCCGTAGCGACTATGCCACGCTAACCGATCGTGGGGTTACGTTTCTTAGCGAGCCGACCGATCGGCCGTATGGCGTCGAAGCTATCATGCGCGATGGCGTCGGGAACTGGTACAGTTTTACACAAACGCATTAAACGTGTGTGTTCATAGACGGAAGGGTTATGTCTCCTCGTATGAGGGCTTGACTGCAGACTCGATCGCACCCCCTGCCCCGTGATTCGGACCCCTGGCACCGGAGCTGATGGCTGTTGACTTAGAGGGCGTTACCGTGACCGTGCTAGCTACACCTCTACGGTTCTTATCCACGTCGCTGGTCTCCGGATCTTACTATTCGCGGACTTTCCGGTAAGTGTAGGTTCGGGCCAGCGTGCTAAACCCAATCTGCTCATAGAGTTGGCGCGGAATCGGGTATCCCGCATCACCTCTGGTGCCGAGCGAAAGGGGATCGGATCAAACCCATTGTAGTCGGCGGTCATGCGCGGTGGCAAATGCAGTTATACCGGATTAGCCCGGCCGAAGTCGAGACCGGCATCCTGCGTCGTCAGCTGTCTATCCACGGTTGGGGTCGGGAAGACTGCTACGGGCAACCCGAAATACGAGGGGGGATTCGGGTCGTCATCTTCGAGGACACCCAGCGAATCATGGGGGTTACGGCGCATCCACGTCGGCACCACCATAGAGAGGAGCGATCTTCATCGTGCGAATCGATTACGATCCGGACGCCCAGGCTCTTTACATCACAGTGAGAGATGCGGAGCCGACCTTTGGCGAAGATGTGTCCCCCGGCGTTATCGGCCATTACGATAGCCTGGGTCGGCTGGTTGGTGTCGAAATATTAGATGTCATCGGCCCCGTTGACGCCATGCGTCATCTTACCATTCCCGACCTAGCTCCTTTCGTGTCGGCCTAGCGTGCGGTGGACGGAGATGCGAGCGCCGTATGGTTGTGCTATGCTGCCT
>JAKADJ010000384.1 GCA_021820645.1 Bacillota bacterium | reverse complement strand
TCAAAGCCTACCCCTGTCCTCCCGGCGCACGATGACACCACATCCAGAAACGCCTAACTTCCAACGTCTTCGGCGGGCTCACGTGGCCCGCCACCCTCCTGTACCCGAGAACACACGTGTGGCGACATCATTGAGAATATCAGTCAGGGTATCTCGCCACTGGATTCCGGGCACCCATCCAAGCGTCTTAAGCTTCTCGGAGTTACCCACCAGATAAGGAATATCGACGGGACGAAATTTGCTGGGATCCACGGTTATCATAGGATTCACACCGCCTGCCACGGCTAACAGGTCCTGTAAAACCTGCCGAAGAGACCGTCCCTCACCCGAACAGACATTATAGATTCCCGACGGCGTTTGGGGTTTTAGCAATCTGGTGATGGCCTGAGCCGCATCTCTCACGTCTAAAAAGTCCCGCACGGGATCGAGGTTCCCCACTGTCAGGGGCATGCCCCGGCCAATCCGCACCGTATGAAGTTGCGCTGCCCAATCGCTAAGGACGAATCCCAATCTTTGACCCGGTCCCACCAGATTGAAGGCGCGAGCGACACATAAATCAACAGAGGTTTTCCCCACCATCTGCCATAAAAGCTGTTCCATCGTCATTTTAGATAGCCCATAAGGGTTTAGCGGGCCAACAGCCGATTCTTCATCCAAAAAGCCGACCCGTGGTTGGTACACTTCCGCACTACTCATGGCAATGAAACGGCGGGCACCGGCTGCTGCCGACGCGAGGAACAGTTTGGTCGTTCCGACAACGTTGGTTTGCATGGTATCCGCGGGATTTATCCACGAATAACTGACCGAACTTTGCGCCGCTAAATGGACAACCGCGTCCGGACGGTGTGGAGAAAGTATTCGTTCCATGTCGCGCACCGTAGCCACGTCAAGGTTTAACCCCGTGCTCGCAGCAGGCCCCGGCAGGCTAACAACGTCCATACTATTCCTCTCAAGAGCGGTAACAAGATGCTTCCCTAAAAACCCGTCGGCTCCCGTGACCACGACACGCATCGGCCTACGCCTGAAGAGACTCGGACCAATGGTCAACAGCTACCTTTTTGGAAACCATCGCCAAATCTGCCTGCACCATGATCTCGACCAACTTCGAAAAGTCCACCGTTGGGTTCCACCCCAATTTTCTGTGCGCCTTGGACGCGTCTCCAATGAGCAAGTCGACTTCGGCGGGTCTTACCAATGAGGGATCGATGCGTAAATACTGCCGATAATCTAGCTCAGCAGCTCCAAAGCTCCGTTCAACCCACTCCCGAACCGTATGTGTTGTCCCCGTTGCCAATACATAGTCGTCTGGCTCTTCTTGCTGCAGCATGAGCCACATTCCATTGACATAATCAGGCGCGTAACCCCAGTCTCGCTTGGCATCGAGATTGCCTAAGAATAACTCCGATTGCAATCCGGCCTTGATGCGTGCCACAGCATGAGTGACCTTACGAGTCAGGAATTCCAAGCCGCGGCGTGGCGATTCGTGGTTGAACAAAATCCCCGAAGAGGCATGAAGACCGTAGCTTTCCCGATAGTTTACGGTGATCCAATGGCCGTAGAGTTTGGAAACCCCGTACGGACTACGGGGGTAGAATTTCGTGCTTTCATCTTGCGGGCTCACGGTCACTTTCCCAAACATCTCGCTAGACGACGCTTGGTAGAAACGGATGGAACGATTCACATCTAATATCGCGTTGAGAATCCGTGTTACGCCGAGCGCTGTGATCTCACCAGTCAAAATGGCCTGGTTCCAGCTTTCCGGCACGAAAGACTGGGCGGCCAAATTGTACACTTCATCCGGTTGGCACCATTCAAGAAGGTGCCTCAGCGATCTCTCATCTAATAAATCGCCGGAAACAATGCGTACACTCCCGTCGAGATGCTCAATCCTTTGCAGTGGCACTGTACTGGTGCGGCGGACGACGCCGATTACATTGTATCCTTTACCCAGCAACAGTTCGGCCAGATATGAGCCATCCTGACCGGTCACTCCGGTTATTAGTGCCGTTTTTGCCATCTCATCTCTCTCCTTGTCTTATAGAAAACGGTGTGTCATCGACCCTCACCAGATTCTTTTCCATGGAATTCTGTATGGTGGTTTTCAGGGCAGATACGTCGTTTATGACTGCTACGTTCGAAGGTACCTTGGACACGAACTGTCGCCCATGTCCGGTGAGCACAAGCGCAGCCCGGCAACCTGCCGCTAGCCCCGCTTGCACATCGGTAATGTTATCTCCAACCATCCATGACTGCCTAAGGTCAATGTCAAACCGATACGCGAGTTGCGTCAGCATTCCTATCCCCGGTTTGCGACAAGCACAGGCTGAAGAATAAGGAGGCACCACACCGTCGGGATGGTGGGGGCAAAAGCGCACGCCGAGGATAGCTATACCCCTAGAAGAAAAGTGCTGCAATAACTCCCGATGCGTCCGAACTACCTCGTCTACTGTGAGGATGCCTCGCGCGACGGCCGCTTGGTTCGTGACGATGGCCACTTCGAATCCCAAGCGCCTAACATCACGAATCGCCGGGTATGCCATGGGAAAGATGTGGAGATCACAAAATCTTCGAACCGGGGGACCTTCTTCAGAAATCGTGCCATCTCTATCCAAGAAGATGACGCGCCGACGACCACTCACCCCGCACCGACCTTTCCGCGACACCCGCCATGACATGGCCAATTGTTTCATGCGCTTCTTGAATGTGGGCGGTATCTCTCGAAGGCACCCGTATTACCACATCTGCAACCGCGGCCAAAGCTCCACCTGACTGGCCCGTTAAAGCGATGCTCACAATCCCTAGTTCCTTGGCCCTTTCGCAAGCGCGAATCACATTAGGCGAGTTGCCGCTGGTCGAGAGCGCAACGAGAACGTCTCCCGCGTGACCAAATGCTTCGACCTGACGGGCGAATACCTCCTCATAGCTGTAGTCATTGGCGATGGCGGTCATTGCGGCAATATTCTCCACCAGCGCCAACGCCCCAAATGCAGGGCCTTCGATGCGGAACCGCCCGACCAATTCGGCCACGAGGTGTAGCGCATCGGTTGCACTACCGCCGTTTCCGCACACCAATATGGTGTGCCCCGCCGCCACGGC
>JAKADJ010000383.1 GCA_021820645.1 Bacillota bacterium | reverse complement strand
AATGGGCCAGCAAGGTGGTGGCGATGGTCGAGACGGGAAACCGGCCTGGTGCGCAGTTTACGGCGTGGCAATATCTCTATTTGGTGGCTATGCGGGTGGCCCTGGCGCACCAAAAACCTTATGAAAGTTTGCGTACCCTGTGGCAAGAAGCCAGCGCCCGGGGATTTGGGGTGGCGGACATGGTAGGCGTATTGGCAGGCGGAAACTTCGCTCACCTGCCAGAAGTCGTCCGGGCCGTCCAGCAACACACTGGCTCATGGGGCGCACCTTCCGACCCGAAAGCGCCGTTCATCCGACCGAAGTAGACCTTGTCACCGCCGTTGGTACGCCCACGGAGTCAAAGGGCATCCAGCCGCTCGTTTAAGTTACCATAAATCGTTACAAGAGGAGGTGCACGCTTGTGAGACGCTTCCACGTGTCAATCGGGCTGAATGTGTGGTCTTGGCGATCGGCGTGATTGTCGTGAGGTGGTATGCCATCCTCGGGATGTCAGCGAACAGCATACAAATACGCAGGATGCCGACTCGGCAATAAAGACGACCGTTATGGCCTTATCTCCAACATGATAATCAGGATGCGGTCTTTGCGTTGGGGTTGGCGGCATGTAACCCGACAAAAGACGGCCCCCGATGATGCGGGCGGTCGCGGTCATTCGCTCAAACCTTCCCCGACCGACGGACACGCCCGATATCGCTGCATGAAACCGGCAAGTACAGACGATCCGACGACAACACGCTCGGAGTCCGTTATTCAAGAACATAGGGGGGCCTTAATATGACGTGGTGGTAGGTTTGTGTTCGTACTTCACGCACCGCCAGAGGCGTTCTGTGAAGATATTATCCATGGCTCGGCCTTTGCTGTCCATGTTAATTTGCACCTCTACGGCCAAGAGGATGGCCGTGTATTGGGGGCTGGTGAAATGGCTGCCTTGGTGATGCCAAATCGTGGGGACGCGGTGGTGAGCGCCCGCTTCGCGGGCGTCAGCACAAACGGTAGTTCCAAGGGTCCGAGAGTTCCCAGGCCACGACGTACCGGGAATACCAATCGATAATAGCGACCAAGTACAGCCACCCGTGGACCAGCCGGATGTATGGCACGTCAATGCCACAGACATGATACGGGTTGGATAGATCTTATGCGCCGGCTGGACCCGCTTGCGATTGATGGGATGACCCTCCTGGCGGAGCTGAGCGGTCACCCGAGCCGTACAAGGGCCGGTTTGTGTAGATTTCATCAATGTGGTGCTTGAGACCCACCTCCACGGTGTCCGGCCCGACGGGCCCGGTAATACAGGTTCGATCGGTTCAGACTCAGCAACACCGTTTGGGTCGTCAAGGGCATGGCGTTGGGGCCGGCGTCCAACAGGGCCACCCGCTCAGCGCGCGAGAGGGTCGAGACCAGATTTTTAAGCCACTCGACCTGTGTGGTGAGCGTGACAAATGCGGCATAGACTTCGGTGAGTTGTTGGTCGTGGACGTCAGCTTGCTGCTGCAAGGTTTGGGATTCCGTAAGGAGATGCGGAAAATTGTCCAGCCCTTGGCGCTTCCAACGGTGCAACTGGCCCGGATGAATCTGATGTTCAGCGGCGATTTGCGTGACCGTTTTTTCTTCTTTGAGCATTTTCAGAACCGCTTGCGCTTTGAATGTAGCGGTATGTTGGGTCTGCTTCTTCGGCGTGATGTATCCAGTGTATCACTTGAGGCCCCCCAAATCTGTCTAGCTTTCCGGGACCACTATAGCTCATGATGACAGACACGAAAGATCGAAAAAACCCGCACTCCCTTGCGAGTTACGGGTTTCAAACTTTTGGTGCGCCCGAAGGGACTCGAACCCCTGCTTCAGGCTCCGGAGGCCTGCGTGATATCCACTTCACCACGGGCGCAAGCACGCGAGTATCATAGCATGATAACCAAGAGCAAGCAAGACGACGTCTCTGGTCGCGTTGCCAATGCTTGGAAACATATTTAGAGCTTGCCGATAATGAGAAAGATACCAAGTCCCACAAAAGCAATTCCAGCACCCAAATGAATGTATTGGGTCGGCACCAGCTTCGTGATAGCTTCCCCAAACACCACGCCTAATAATGCGGAAAGCGACAACGCCACCGCCGCCCCGACAAAGACCGATGTCGACGCATCGCTTTGCGCCGCTAACATCATTGTAGTGAGTTGAGTTTTATCACCTAACTCTGCAAAAAAAATCAAGCCAAACGTGGACAATAAGACCTTCCAATCCACCCGGATCCCTCCCTGGGATGCTTGTGCTTCGTCCTTAGGCTTATTTATGCAGCAGACTCGGGGTTCATGAATGGATTCACCGGGGACTAACCGTAGGCCACATCGAGAAAGTCCGTGGACGATGGTAAGGACCAGCCTCTGCACTCACCCCCTGTGAGGATTTGTCTTGAAGCCCCCGGATAGAGGCAATGCAGTCCTCTGATAAGAATCTCGTCGCCTGGCCATACTGGAGATATTCATGATGCGCGTAGAGTGTTGTGGTATCGAGGTGCCCGCCATCCCTACGGAGACGGTCCTTGCCCTTGCATTAGCTGATATTGGCGATGAGTGAGTGGGCCGATGTCTTCACCCAAGAACAATTAACCCTGATGCACGTGGGTCGCTTTCAAGGACGCTACATTCTGCCGAGTGAATCCGCAATTCCGGGCGTTGCAAGCGAGTGATGCGAAGCCGTGAGATGTCAAAAATTACCCTGGCCCATTGGGCTGACACGTCGAATTT
Source organism: Bacillota bacterium (assembly GCA_021820645.1). The sequence goes on along the minus strand of JAKADJ010000383.1, from coordinate 363 downwards.
CAGATCCCTATCGGTACATCCTTCTCTTTTCGGGGATCACCCGATAAACCCTAGGGAACTTGCACCGAGAAATTTCGATTCGTCCCATACAACGGTGGATACCCCTCGGTAAAGTTGAAGAAACTGCTAAAACCCTAACCTCTAACTGGCCAAGATCCCTGTCCCGTCTCGATTGAAAGAGACAACGATAACGAAGTTCGTCTATTACCCAACCAACACTTCGTATACCTACCATCGAGGAAATTCCGCCACCCATTTCATGGTCATGGTCTTTCCGCATTAGGCCTGCCGGTTGATGGACTCCAATGTTCCAATTTACCTGGGTCAACGATTTCGACCGATCCATGGTGGGATATCACAATC
>JAKADJ010000382.1 GCA_021820645.1 Bacillota bacterium | reverse complement strand
CCGCTCTTTATCTTGCTCAAGATCTTCGGTACGCTCTTTTAAGACTTCGGCCACCCGATTCATACCATGGGCCAATTGGTCTAACGGATCGGCCTGATCCAGGTAGACCCGGGCTTGCAGGTCTCCTGATCCCCAGCGTTTTACGGTGTCTTGCAATTGCACGATGGATTCCGCCAAAAACGCTTGCTGGGTGCGCATCTGACTCACTAAGCGCAGCGTCCACACCCACGCCAACACCACCAGGATGACAGCCTCTAAGCGGCCATGCGGCAAGGTGGCTAACCAGACCGCAACCGTCAGGGTGCCCGCAATCAAAATGGGTACCAGAAATTGACGTGCTAGAGCGCGTTTCACGATTCGCGAAACCGATAACCCACTCCCCGGACGGTTTCAATGAATCGCGGGGTTTGTAGGTCTTCCATGAGTTTTTCTCGCAAGTGCCGAACATGGACGTCGACGGTGCGTGCATCGCCAAAGAAATCTTGGCCCCACACTCGCATCAGGAGGTCGTCTCGGGTAAAGGCCCGCCCGGGGTTTTTGGCCAGGATATGGAGCAACTCAAATTCTGTAAAGGTCAGATGCAGCGTCTTGCCGTCCAGCGACGCTTCGCGGCGATCGGGGTCCACGGTCAGCCCGGTGCGGTTAATTTGATGGTCGCTCGCGTCATCCTCTCGGCCTCGGCTACGACGCAAGATTGCTTTGACCCGGGCCACCAATTCCCGTGGAGAAAATGGCTTCGTCACGTAGTCGTCGGCGCCGAGCTCCAACCCTAACACGCGGTCCATCTCATCTTTTCGCGCGGTGAGAAGAATAATGGGAATCTCGGTCTCCCGCCGCAATTGGCGACATACGTCTAAACCCGACATGCTGGGCAGCATGACGTCCAAAATCACCAAATCCGGAGATTCTCGGCGGGCCATCTGTACTGCTTGGGCGCCATCGGCCGACACTAAGACGTCAAATCCTTCGCGAGTGAGATTGTATGACACCAATTCCACAATAGCAGCTTCGTCATCTACGACTAATACGCGCTGTCCCATCGTTGTGTGTGTTCGGCTCCTCCCAAATTAGGCGTCGGGCCTGGATCCTTACCGTAAGCACGTTAAGCGCGGTGGCTTCTTCGATGATTTCATACACCACGCGTTGGGTTCCTTCAAGCACCTGGAAAATGTGTCGTGGCGTATTAATCCACACCTCGAGGTCGATGCTGAGTCCCTCTGGAGTCGATTGTACCACGGCTCGCGAGACCCGTGCGATACCGCTCACCCGTCCCGCGCCGTGGCTCGCGATGCTGGCTACCACCGAATCCGCGATATAAAAATTCCCGAGCGATGAGTAGGTGGGTCGAACAATAGATTTTTCGACTTCCATTTGGCGGTGGCGCCCGCGAAAGATAAACCGCAGGGGATCCACCCAATAGCCGGCGAATCCCTTCTTCACCTCCATCGTGGGGGCCGGAATCACGTGCCGTCCTTGTTGTCGTCGAATTTGACGGGCCAATTGACGTTCTTCGGGCGTCGTCACCTCTTCAACCCGTACCCAATTTACCGTCCGGTCACCCAAATTCAAAGCCGTGAGGATGTGCTGCACCATATTCATCGATGTCCCGAGGATCAAGAGATCGTGGGGTGCCACTTTTTCTAAGGCGTTCCGCACCGCCTCGGCGTGGGCTTCATCGGCCAGAATAGCGCGTTTGACCGCGGCCACCCGAGTCGCCTCACGTTTGGCTGAAATGCCCGCCACGATTCTGCCATCGACGATAAGTAATCCATCATCCAAAATGCCATCGGCGTTTTTTTGTTCCGCAACCATGGAAGCGCGATGGCTCTTGCCGGTGCCACTCGGCCCGATCAAGGCGTGAATATTCATAGAGACCCACCCGCCCGTTCTACCAGATCCCGCACTAAACCGACCCTTGGAGCAATATATTGCCAGTCGATCTGCTCATGTCGCGCGTGGGGCCCGACGCCAACCGCCCCTAAACCATCTAACGTAGGCGTTAAGCGTGCGGTAAAATTCCCGTCGCTGGCTCCACCAACCCGGAGCCCTTCAAGCGGCCAGGTGGTGTGATCGGACCAGGCTTTTTGCGCCCATCGAAACCACTCATGAGAGGCTGGGGTTGACTCCATCGGGGGTCGATTGAATCCCCCTTCATAGTGCACTTGGGTACGGGAGTCAAACGTCGGGGGATGCGCGAGCGTATTCTCAATCCGATGCATTTCGCCCGCGGTTTGAACCCGCACGTCAATCCCAATTATCGCATTGCCAGCTACCACATTACTGCGGGTACCCCCGGATACCACACCAGGATTGATGGTCGTCCCGAGGAGCCGATGCTCCAAGGTTTCCAGCCACATCACCTGTTGGGCCATCTCCCGTATCGCGCTCGCCCCTTTCTCAGGATCAAGCCCCGCATGACTCTCGATGCCGGTCACGCTCGCGGTAAAGTCCCCGACGCCAGCGCGCGCTATTTTGAGTCCCCCCTTAGGCATACCAGATTCCAAGATCAAGGCTAAAGGAGACTCTTTGGCATATTTTTCAATGGTTTCCCGACTGAGGGCGCTCCCAATTTCCTCATCCGGAGTCACCAGCAGCCGAAAGGGCGTGGTCGGTGCAACCCCGCGCAATGCAAAGACGGCGATGGCCAGACCGGCCTTCATATCTAAAATTCCGGGGCCAAAGATCTTTCCGTCTTGGTCTTCGTACCACGGCATGGTCTTTAAGGTTCCCTGGGGCCATACCGTATCGGCATGTCCTAAGAGGAGAGCTCCCCCGGATCCCCGTGACACCTCGAGCAAGGAAAACCCCGCCACTTGATGCCAATCAACATGAATATCGGGTATCGGCAAGAGGTCCTCGAGAAGCCGTTCCATCACGCGGTGAATTCCCGAGGCGTCGCCAGACGGCGATTCGGTGACCACTAAATCATGGATCAGGCTTCGAATTTGAGTGCCTTCCTCCTTATCAAAATCCCAGTCCGGCGACATCTGGGACACCTCCTCTCACACCCCGACTGCGAAGATCCCAGGCTTCGTAATACGTCGTAACTTCTGACAGCCGTTCCAGATTTGGACGCACACCAATCCCCTCCCCGTCGGGGACGGTCAAGGTGCCG
>JAKADJ010000381.1 GCA_021820645.1 Bacillota bacterium | reverse complement strand
ACACCGTCATAGTGGTAGCGGGACGCGAAGAGAATCGTCGGGTTATCGCCCAAGAATACCAAGCTCGTTCTAAGCATCCGATGATTGTGCTGGGATATGTCGATAACGTTCATGAACTGATGGCTGTGTCGTCCCTCCTAATTAGTAAGGCGGGGGGCTTGACCACAACCGAGGCACTATGCCGAGGGGTGCCCATGGTTATCTACCGCCCCATTCCTGGGCAAGAAGATGCTAATGCGGACTACTTGGTGCGTCATGGAGCAGGTGCCCGAGCCAAGACCCCCGATGATGTAACAGATCTCGTTGGGCAACTGTTTCGCCGCCCGTGGGAGTTGCGTGCCATGGCGCGCCAAGCGCGCCAACTTGGACATCCCGATGCTGCCCAAGTTATTGCGCACACGGTCGATCAGGCGCTAGGGACGCGCAAGGCTCATGCCCCAGCGTAAGGTGCGGGCTCCTGCGCTTCTCATTGCCATTCTGGGACTGGCAGAATTTGCGCGAGGGGCCGTGGTGGTCTCGTTGTTGGCCGAATTTGTAACGGGACCGCTTGGCGCGTCACTGACGGTGGTGGGTTTGGCAATTTCTGGCCATTATCTCTTTGACACCATTTTTCGCGGGCCCGCAGGTTGGCTGGTTGATCGTGTGGGTCCTCCCCGCGTGCTGAGTGTAGGGCTTTTGATCGAAGTATTCGCACTACTTGTGGTGATGAAGGCCGGAACGTCGTCCCAAGTGATTGTGGGCATGGCGCTTTTGGGTGTAGGAACATCGACCCACTGGCCATCGGTGGTCACGGGCATGAATCGATTGTCTGGAACCAATCGAGCATCGGCCATGGGTCTAGTTTTTGCCGCATGGTTGGTTGGATCAGGGGTTGGACCAGTTATCGTCAACTTTTTGATGAGCGGGCGCGACCAAGGCGCATTTGCCGTGTTAGCGATGGCGGATGTTTTGGCTTTGATCATCGCTTTGGCGATTAAGCACCCTCGTCTTGGACGCAACACGCGTGCCGCACATCCCCGGCAACGGTGGCCAGCATTGTGGAAATATCGTGCCGTCTTGCCCGGGATGTTTGTGCAAAATATGACGTTGGGCCTTATGGTGCCCATATTGCAGCCTTATGCTTTTGGTGTTCTTTCCCTGTCGCATTGGCAATTTGCCGAGATGTTGTTAGGCAGTGGCTCGTTTGCGGTAATGTTGCTGGTTCCCATGGGAAAATTAACGGATCGCTTCGGAGTGAGGTTCCCTTTAATTGGGGGCTTCTTTGTTGCAAGCGTTGCACTGGTGGCCTTGTCCGTTTTGAGAAACTTTCTAGGGGTGGTCGTGTCGGGGGGGGTTTTAGGATTGGCTTATTCCATGATATTGCCCTCATGGAATGCATTTTTGGCTAAAATGATACCAAAGCACATGGAAGGTTGGATGTGGGGAGTTTTTATGACCGTCGAAGGCTTAGGTATGGCGACCGGGCCGGTTGTAGGTGCACGCCTATTTGGATGGGGCCCGGGTGTTCCGTTTCTTTTTTCTGCGGTGATATTAGCGATCATGGGTACAGTCTATTGGAAATTTCCGTATGCACGCTATTTAGATGTCTAAAAGGGGTCGGGAAGAATGCAAGTGTTGGCATGGTTGTGGATAGTATTGGCCATCATTTTGCTCTTGTGGCTACTTATCTACTTGTTGCCCGATATTTTGTTGCACCATCTCCAATGGGGAGGGTTATTTGGTCGGCGTGATGGTCATCAAGTGGCCTTAACCTTTGATGATGGGCCGGGCCCCTTGACCGAATCGGTGTTGGATGTACTGGCCGCACATGGAGTACATGCCACATTTTTTGTGGTGGGTGACAATGTGCAGAAATTTCCTGATGTTATTCACCGCATGGTGGCTGATGGGCATGAAATCGCGTTGCACGGGCGACGTCATGTCTCCGCCTACCTTTGTACCCCGTGGGCAACATTCCGCGAGATCGGTTTAGGTTTGAAACTGATTGAGGATGTTGCGGGAGTGCGCCCCACCAAGTACCGCCCTCCTTGGGGACACATGAACTTGGGTTCATGGCTAGCTATGCGTTACTACCGACTCAAACCGGTCATTTGGCAGGTGGCGCCGGACGATTGGCGTGCTGAACTTAAAGCCGAGATCATTGCCCGTCGTGTGGTGCAATGGTCTCAACCTGGGGTAATCATCGTCTTGCATGACGCAGGGGGCGATCGCCAAAGAACCCTGGCTTCCTTGCCCCCTATGATTGAAGGGCTTAGGAGCTTAGGTATGGAACCGGTATCGGTTGAGCAAATGGCGGCCGATCCGTCGTATTTCCGCAAGATCTGGATGTGGTGGGAGATCCGCTTTACCAAAGGATGGCATGTTGAATCGGTTCCATCTTCGAGTGGTGGCGACCCGGTGCTGCGGGTGGGTGTTATACGATATAAAGGACCTAACCGAGTGCTGAGTGATCGAACGTTGCACACGGGTGCCAAAATGGCCGAAATTCACTTTGGCAATCCGGCCTTGTCCCAGCTCAGCGCAGGCTCTGCGGGGGGACTTCGGGCCTTTCACTTGGTCATGCGGGGATTTTCTGATTTGGCCCGTTTTGTGGAGGACCATCCCGATTATCGGGATGTGGTTGCGCTGGGTGGAGTCACGTTATTGGATGCACGCACGGCGATTGAGCGATTGGGATTCCAACGATATGCGGTTCAAGGATGGCAGAAATGGTCTATGTGGGTCTATTTAATCGTTCTTATGTCAATCTACCACCATGCCGGATGGTCCACGTTGCGTCGGTTTTTCCGCTTAAGGCCGGTGCTCGTGGTGATTTCACGCGATGAGCTCATGCGCCGCTACGGTAAGGACCACAAGAGACATGCCTAATCACGTGGTGGAGCTGTCCAATGCGGATTAAGCACATCGATCACGCGCTGGCGGAAGGACGGATTGTCCGCCATGCGTTTGACCAGTTGCAGAACGACGTCTGTTAGGATGTTGTCATCAGGAGGGGTTGGCATCATCCAAGCTGATAGCATGTCCGCTATTAATTCCGATAACAGCTGCTTACCTTCGTGAGAGGCAAAGAATTTTCGTAACCAGTCATCCATCCGCGGTTCAATCGATCGGGCAAG
>JAKADJ010000380.1 GCA_021820645.1 Bacillota bacterium | reverse complement strand
GACTAGCCACCGCAAAATAGTCAGAAACCACCAATCCCTGGAATCCCCACGATTTTCGCAAAAGATCGGTTAAAAGCCAACGGTTGGCGTGGCAGGCAATGCCGTCCAGCTCGTGATACCCGGGCATAATGGACGCCAAGTTGGCTCCTTTGACCGCCGCTTCGAACGGAAAGAGAAACACCTCTCGGAGTTCCCGCGCAGGGATATGCGCGGGCGCCCAATTCATTCCACCCTCCGAATTGCCGTATCCCACGAAATGCTTTCCGGTGGCCATGACCATTTCGCTGTTGGATCCCTGTTGCAACCCGTGAACGTAGTGCATCCCCATTTGCGCCACCAAATACGGATCTTCCCCAAACGTTTCTTCCGTGCGGCCCCACCGGGGATCGCGCGTGACGTCCAACAATGGCGCGAGCGCTTGATGCGCCCCGACCGCCCGCATCTGATCGCGAACGACCCCCGCCATTTTTTCGACTAATTCCACGTCAAAGCTGCTGGCAATGCCGATCGTCTGTGGAAAACACGTGGCATCCTTTGCCATGTAGCCGCTGCAAGCCTCTTCATGCACGAGCGCGGGAATACCCAGACGCGTGTTTTCCAAAAGAAAGGTTTGGATCTGATTCGCGATTTGCGCCGATTCTTTTGGACCCAGATGGCTGGCTCCGCCGATGCGTGTAATTTGTCCGATACCAAGGCCGAGTCGGTCTTGCGCTTGTGCAGCAGCCAATGCCCCTTCGTCCAAAATCTCGTAAACCCAGATTGCGCTCAATTGCGCAATCTTTTCTTCCAATGTCATCCGCGCCAACAAATCCGCCACGCGGGCTTCCACCGTCGCATTTTTGTCTCGATAGACGGCGGAACGATTCTCGCTATCCATAGCTCACCCCTATAAGTCCGGTTGGGCGCTCACCGAGCACCCAACAAGAGTTCAACCACTAGCTGATCTAGCTTCTCGTACTGATAGCCGACCTTGCCCCACTGTGTCCGATCAAAGGCGCCGTCGCGTTTCGACCACGCTTGCAATTCGCTCAAAATTCCTTGAATTTCGCCGTCTTGGGCGAACTTCTGAACCTTGTCTTTGAGCACCAAGTAGGTCCGCATCGAACCCCGGGCAAACTCCCATACGCCCTCGGCATCTTCGGTCCGGTAGGCGTGCGCGTCAAAGTGGCGCGGTCCTTGGTAGCCACCATCTTCCAGCATCTTGACTACATAAAATGCGCCCTTCAGGTCGTCAGAACCGAAGCGCAGATCTTGGTCATACCGGCCGGGCTTTTGGTCATTCAAATCAATATGAAAGAGCTTGCCAGCTTCCAATGCTTGTCCAATGGAATGGTACGGATTGAGTCCCGCCATCTTTTCATGCGCAATTTCCGGGTTAACTCCGACCAGCTCGGGGTGATCCAGCGTGGCGATGAAGGCCAGCATGGCACCGGTGGTCGCCAAATAGATATCGCTTCGAGGCTCATTGGGTTTGGCTTCCATGGCAATACGCATCTTGTAGCCGTTTTTAAGGATGTGTTCGGTCAACTGGTTGACGCTGTCACGGTAGTGCTTCATCGCGTCGCGCGGGTCGCGGGCCGCATCGACTTCGCTGCCCTCACGCCCTCCCCACAGCACAAAGGTCTCGGCGCCCAATTCTTGTCCCAAATCGATAGCCGCTTTCGCCTTGTCGACCGCGTAGCGTCGAATCGGAGCCATACTCGAGGTAAACGCGCCGTCCTTGAACACCGGATCGTAGAACAGATTGACGGTCACCATGGGCACACGCATGTCATGGTCGCTTAGCGCCTTTTTAAAGTCGCGAAGGATCGCTTCTCGCTCACTCGCACTGGCGTCCAACGGAATCAAGTCGTTGTCGTGCAAGGTGACCCCGTAGGCTCCCAATTTAGACAGGTGCTCAACCGTGACCAACGGCGAAAGTGGAGCTCGTACCACGTCTCCGAAGGGATCGCGCCCCTGATTGCCCACGGTCCAGAGTCCAAAGGTAAAATGATCCGCCTTGGTCGGCTGAAACTTATCGGTCTGAGTACTCAATGAACTACCTCCCTATTCTATGGGCGCCTCGGCCTTCAGGCTCGGCTTCGTCCCGCAGTGTCGTGTGCTGATCTCCCCCACGACCGAGGATTTGCGTCTAACGTGGCCTTGTCTGGCATGCGGCCATATCCGACCCTAACCACCTCCAGCAAGACCTAACAATATTTACTGTATCATTCGGTAAAATTCCTGCGCAATCTTTGAGTCCGGGCAAAATAAAATTAAAGTTCTTGCACTTCACCGAAGACTTGAGTTTAATTAAAGTGTCATCAGGAGGGCGTTATGCGCAGAAAAAACCATCACGGCGTCGACCACCATTTAATGCGTGATATGAATGAAATCGCAGTGCTGTTGGCGATTATTAATGAGGGCATGGTATCTCGTCGAGAGATTACCGCGTATACCCACCTCACCGATTCGACCGTTTCCCATGTAACCCGAAAACTTCTCAACCAAAATCTGTTAGAAGAGGTTGATGTCCCACAGGAACGCCGCGGACGGCCGGAAAAGCTTTTGTTGCTTCGCCCTCAAGCCGCTCGTTTGCTGAGCCTGGTACTGGAAGTCGATCATTTTGAAATTGGCCTGGTCGATCTCGCCGGGCGCCTCAGTGATCATCAGGTATATCCCCTTCCGCGCGACGCCGACCCGATGGCTGTGTTGCCGATTATCACCGAACGGCTGTCTTCCCTGTTAGATTCACAGCCGGATCCGGTGTGGGGCCTGGGCGTTTCCGTACCTGGCGTGGTCGACGCCAACGGGGTGCTGGTTTCCTCGCCAAACTTGCATTGGGCGGACGTTCCACTGCAGGAAATGTTCGAAGAAGCCATGGGGATCCCGGTGATGGTGGCCAACGAGGCGGACGCCGCCGCCTTGGGTGAATATTATTTCGGAACCGGCAAAGGCAGCGCTCTTTTAATTTATTTGAGTCTAGGAGTCGGCATCGGTTGCGGGATTGTGATGGAAGGGCACCTCTTTACCGGGGTGTCGGGCGCAGCGGGAGAGGTCGGCCACACCACCCTGATGTTGGACGGACCGACCTGCACCTGCGGACGCCGTGGATGCTTCGAAGTCCTTGCCTCTACG
>JAKADJ010000379.1 GCA_021820645.1 Bacillota bacterium | reverse complement strand
GAGTTTACCATATGGATGCCAAACATTACGCCTAGCGATGCACCCGGGATTGTCGAGCGATTGCACAATGCGGTGACAAAGGAACCCTACATATTGACCATGGGGTCATTTGATTTGGGCGTCTCGGTGGGATGGGCGGTCGGAGAGCTTTCCGACGACACAGCGCGCATAGCCGACCAAAATTTGCTCCGGGCTAAACGTCAAGGCAAAAATCGCATCATCAGTGCTCCTGACCTGTCAGAAATGGCCAGTTCCCGAAAGACACCAACAGCACAAATCGGGTGGTTAGCCGATGCGGCGCGAGCGTTGTGGGCGCAATGGTCTACAGCGGCTGTTCTGACCAATGCCGCGGGCACCATTGTGGCCGCGAATGCGGCTTATGAACAATTGACCGGACGATCGTGGGAGATGCTGGCTGCTCAGAAACCGGGAATTAATAGCGCCGGCGACACGCCTTCACACGTCTATGATGCACTGTGGCAGACCCTCCAAGACGGTCAAATATGGACTGGCCACTTAAAAAATCGCCGACCAGACGGTACCTCATGGTGGGCCTACGAAACGCTAGTACCCATCTCCATCGGATCCCAAGTGGTCGGCTATTGGGGCACCATTCAGGAATGTCCTGCAGAGAGCCCGGAATTTGTCACATCCCCAACATCTCGTGAGGCGTCTAGGGTCAACACAGCCGAGACGGATTTTCTACACCATCTCACGTTTCAGGCGGTATTTCAGCCCGTGGTCGATCTGCACAGCGAATCGGTGATTGGACAGGAGGCATTAATTCGTCCTCGATATCATGGACGGGTCTTGTCTCCGCTGGAAGTCTTTGCTGATGCGAAAAGAACCGGAACACTTGTGCAACTCGATGGCATTTGTTTGCAAACCATTGCTCAGGCGATAAAAGCGCGAGGTCCCTGGCCGATCCATCAGACTCTGTTTGTCAATGTCGTGAGCGCCACGTTAAAGGATTCCCTAAGCTTTCGTCGGACGGTGCAAGAACTGACTGCGGTGGTGCCGCGTCATCAATTGGTTATTGAGGTCGCGGAGCGCCATGTCGACGCGGTTGCCTGGGAGACATTACCCCAACAGTATCCCGAGATGATCTTTGCCCAGGACGATGTGGGCGCGGGAGAATCTGATTTAGCACGATTAGCGCGCTGGCGTCCCGCATGGATCAAAATCGATATCGCGCTCGTGAGCCGGATCGTTGACGATTACGGAACCCGGACGCTTATACAGACATTGACCGACTGGGCGCATGGGCAAGGGATGCGGGTGATTGCGGAAGGCGTGGAAACGGAGCGTCAAGCCATGACTCTTCGTCACTGTGGGGTGGATGCTGGCCAAGGCTATTTTTGGGCGCATCCGATGCCGGAGTGGATCTCACAGATTTCCCGTTAACGAGGAGGAAGCCGGAACTGGATACCCTCTGCCAAACAGTAAAACAAACCTTTTGGTCTATCGCAACGTGGACTTTCAGCCCTTTCCATGATGGGGATGACGATCAATTTTAGAAAGAGATGAAAATTTTTACAGAAAAGTAAAGGCAGGTGTTTCACGATGTTCAAGGACCCGGTATCCAATAAGGCGTGGGAGAGTTCGTGGAAGGATGATCCAACGCGGAAGAACAGACAAAAACTGGTGGGGGGATTACGCATCGTGTTTGGGCTGTTCTGGCTCATGGATGCCCTACTCAAATGGTCGCCAGCGTTCTTTCACGAGTACGTGGGCCTGTTAAAAGCCGCCGCGGCCGGACAGCCCCCGTGGTTACATCCCTGGTTTCATGCCTGGATTGCGCTGGTGTCGCCGCACCCCGATATGTGGGCCTTTCTGACCGCTTTGATAGAAACGGTCACCGCGCTGGGACTGCTATTGGGATTCGCCCAAAAACTGGGGTATCTCATAGGAAGCCTTTTTAGTTTAGCGATATGGAGCACGGCGGAAGGGTTTGGCGGGCCGTATACCCCGGGCGCCACCGATATTGGGACATCGATTATTTACTTTTTAGTCTTTGTCTATTTGGCCGCCATGCAATATATGGAAGGCTTGCCGGCCTATAGTCTCGATCGGTGGATCATCGTCCACTGGACGCCTTGGCGAAAAATTGCGACGTTTGCGACCGATACGACCGTGCCCCGCTGAACATTCATGATGGGAAGCTGTCCTTACGGGAAAGAGGTCGATTTTCGGGGACGTGAGATGAAGATGATTGTTGTCCGCAATGTCCTCCGACGCAGGCTCCAAATGGATGTGAAATCTTCTTTTGCATCGCCCAAACACCCGTGGTATTGACGTCCAATATGTCCATTAGAGGCGGTTGTGGACGCATGCTTCAGGCGAATATCGTGAGAACGGGGAGAACGACATGAACAATAACCTCGACGGGAAACGCGCTAGGGTTTCTTCGCAAAGCCGGACGCCCTGGCAGATGGATGATCCTCCGCAACAGACCGCGGAGGATCCGGACGACATAACGTGGCACCACTGGATAGCCCGTGCGCAAGCGGGCGATGAGTCGGTGTGGGAGCAGATTTTTGCGGCGACCGATGCGTTAGTCCGTCGCATGCTCCGGGCCTATTATTGGCCAGGCATCGACAGCGATGAGGACGATGGAGAACAAATTGCACGGACCGGCGTGTGGCAAGCCGTGATGCAGTATCAGCCCACCCGTCAGGTCCCAGTGCAGGCCTGGTTGCGGTGGGTCATTCGTCGACGGCTGGCCGATGCGGTGCGCCAGGCCACCCGGCACAAACAGGTGTTCTACCGCCACGCTTTGCGGTTGGATAGTCCGTGGGGGACAAGAACGGACACTAAATCATCAAACGTGACCGGGCACGAGCGATTGCCCACGGACGCCCTGGCTGATCCTCTGCAATGGGTTGAGCGCATCGAGCAACGCAACCACTTGTACGCAGGTCTGGAGGCATTAACCGCGTGGGAATGGCAGGTGCTTTGGGATGTGGCCGACGGGTTATCTTATGGCGAGATTCCCCGGATTCGCGGACGGCGCCCGAAGGCTGTAGACAACGCCTTACAACGCGCCCGGCGTAAACTCCGGCAGTATTGGGCGACCAAAAAGGAGTAAGCATCCCCATCCCCACCAACGCCCCCCTCCC
>JAKADJ010000378.1 GCA_021820645.1 Bacillota bacterium | reverse complement strand
GCACGAAACGGGGAAATCCTACAAACTCTAACTCGGGTTGGGTGGTCAAGGTATCACCAATGTGAAAAAAACCGCTGTCGTGCAACCCAATAATATCGCCCGGATATGCGGTCTCCACAATGCTACGTTCTTGGGCCAAGAACTGCTGAGGCTGATTCAGGCGAATGGTTCGGCCGGTTCGCGGGTGCAAAACGTTCATTCCACGCTCAAAGCGGCCCGACACAATGCGTAAAAACGCTACCCGATCGCGATGGGCTGGGTTCATATTAGCTTGAATTTTAAAAACAAACCCGGCAAATTGATCGTGTTCAGGGGTGACCGGACCGGCTACGCTTTCGCGTGGCATGGGCGCGGGACCAATGGCCAAAAACCCCTTTAGAAAGGTTTCAACCCCAAAATTGGCCATGGCCGATCCGAAAAACACGGGAGTCAACAGCCCTTGCGTAACGGCTTCGGCGTCCCATGGTTCCCCCGCTTCATTGAGCAGTTCCAGCGATTCTTCTAGTTGCGCCCGATAGTCTGGATCCAGCTCGGCCGCCTGAAGATCAGCGCGCCGACTTGTGCGCGTGTTTCTCTCAAAAACTTCAAACGATTTGTCATGATGATGCAAAAGGCCTTGAAAGCCAGGTCCCGATCCAATCGGCCAATTCATCGGATAAGGGACCAGCCCTAGCTGTTGTTCAATATCGGCCATTAGTTCCCAAGGATCTTTGCTTTCCCGATCCATCTTGTTAACAAAGGTAAAGATGGGCATGGCCCGTCTTCGGCATACCTCATAGAGCTTGCGGGTTTGGGCTTCGACGCCCTTGGCCGCATCAATGACCATCACCGCGCTATCGGCCGCCAAGAGCGTACGATAGGTATCCTCCCCAAAATCTTGGTGGCCTGGTGTGTCCAACAGATTGACCCGATACCCGTCGTATTCAAATTGCAAGACGGTCGACGTCACAGAAATTCCACGCTGCCGCTCAATTTCCATCCAGTCCGACCGTGCGTGGGCCTGTGCCCGACGGGCTTTAACCGCACCTGCCTCCCGAATCGCACCGCCAAACAACAGGAGCTTTTCCGTTAGGGTCGTCTTACCCGCGTCCGGGTGGGAGATAATTGCAAAGGTGCGTCCCCGCTCAATCTCTTGGTGCCAATCAACTGCCAAACCTATCCCTCTTTCGTCGTATGCTGACCATTTGCCCCAAAAACGTTCCCCGTCCGATATCTCGCGTGCCATTATATCACGCAAGGGCGCCGACTCTTGCTCGAATTAGTTTAGAATAACAGTGAAGGTAAGGTACGTAATGCACCGGCCATGCGGCCGGAGAATGAGGTGACACATGGCAAGGCACTCTGATCCATTTGGAGCCAAAGTAGAAACCACGTTTGACGGACAATCCATTCGCTACTGGCGCATATCGGCGCTAGACGCCATAAACAAGGGTCAAACCCAACGCCTGCCGTTTTCGATTAAAGTCCTTTTGGAATCGGTCCTACGCCAACTCGATAACTTTCAAGTTACCGAACAAGACATCCGGTCCTTGGCCAATTGGGCTCCCGACTTATCCGGCGCGCGCGAGGTGCCGTTTAAACCCGCACGAGTCGTCTTGCAAGACTTTACGGGCGTACCCTCCGTAGTCGATTTAGCCAGCATGCGCGATGTCGTGGCAAAAACCGGGGGTGATGCGGCCCGCATTAATCCGATTGTGCCAGTAGACCTCGTGATTGACCACAGCGTACAGGTGGACGAATTTGGCCAGCCCGCGGCCTTGGAACACAACATGGACTATGAATTTGCCCGCAACCACGAACGCTACCGCTTCTTAAAATGGGCCCAATCGGCCTTTTCCAACCTCCGCGTAATTCCCCCCGACACTGGCATTGTGCACCAAGTTAACCTCGAATATTTGGCCTCCGTGGTGGCTACTAAAAAGGGGCAGGACGGCCTAACCGAAGTGTTCCCAGACACCGTGGTAGGAACCGATTCCCATACCACCATGGTCAACGGACTCGGCGTTTTAGGCTGGGGGGTCGGCGGCATCGAGGCCGAGGCCAATATGTTGGGACAGCCTTTATATTTTCTTACCCCGGCCGTCATTGGCGTTCAATTGACCGGACAGTTGGCAACGGGCGCGACCGCCACAGACCTTGCGCTTACCGTTACCCAGCTTCTACGCCAAAAAGGCGTGGTCGGAAAATTTGTGGAGTTTTTTGGACCCGGCATCAGTGCTCTTTCACTGGCCGACCGCGCCACGGTGGCCAACATGGCCCCAGAATATGGGGCAACCATGGGCTACTTCCCGGTTGATCGCGAAACCTTGCGCTACCTACGCCAAACCGGTCGACCCGAATCCCACATTCGGCTGATTGAGTGGTATTTAACCCAGCAGGGGTTATTCCGGCACGACAACACGCCAGACCCGGTGTTCTCTGACGTCATCGTGCTTGATTTGTCGACTGTGGTCCCCAGTCTAGCTGGGCCCAAGCGCCCGCAAGACCGCGTTCCTTTAACGGAGATGCAAAGCACATTCCAGTCGGCGCTGACAGCGCCGGTGGCCCAACGAGGGTTTGGGCTTTCTTCTTCTGATATCTCACGCAGTGCGTCGCTTGGCAACCGCGGAACATTGAGCGCTGGATCGGTCGTGCTCGCATCCATCACTAGTTGCACCAACACCTCCAATCCAGCGGTCATGCTCACCGCGGGACTTCTGGCCCGAAACGCTGTTGAACGCGGGTTGACCCCTCCGCCCTTTGTCAAAACTAGTTTGGCCCCCGGCTCACGGGTGGTGTCGGCCTATCTAGAGGCCGTAGGTCTGCTAGATCCCTTGTCCCGTTTAGGGTTTAACGTCGTGGGCTATGGGTGCATGACCTGCATCGGAAATAGTGGGCCCTTGCCCGACGACGTCGCAACGGCCATCCAATCCCATGATCTCACAGTGGCGGCCGTGTTAAGCGGCAATCGCAATTTTGAAGGACGTATTCACGCTCTGATTAAGGCCAATTACTTAGCCTCTCCCCCCTTGGTCATCGCCTACGCGTTGGCCGGGACGGTCGATATTGACTTATTGAATGACCCCATTGGGTACGACAATAATCAGCAGCCGGTATATTTAGCCGACCTTTGGCCCACTCCAAAAGAACT
>JAKADJ010000377.1 GCA_021820645.1 Bacillota bacterium | reverse complement strand
CGACGTGTTTTTTACCAACGATCCCCGTAATCGTTTGGTCATATTTATCCATCGCAGCTTGCGGCGTTAATTGTCCGGTCATCACTTCCTCCATGGCCGTTTGAATGGCGTAGGATATCCGAGGATAGTTCGGAAACGCGGGACGAAACGAGGTTTCCTTGAGTAATTTGGTTGCGAAGGCAACCTCAGGACTCTTTTCGTAGGTTGACGTCGGCGAGACAATACTGTTGGTGGTGAGTCCCGTCGTGGTGGCGTCGGCGTAAGCCATATTTGCGCCATTTGTAGCCAGTTTGATGAAATCCCATGCCAGTGCCGGATATTGGGCGCGTTTACTAATCGACAGCGCCCACCCTCCAGATACCGTTTCGTGGCCAGGAGCCTGACCGTTTTGTGTCGGCATAGCGGTGTATCCCATGACGTTCTTCCACTGGGGCCAGCTCGACGATGTGCCGGGCGCCCAGTTTCCGGGTAAGGCATTAAGATCCAGGTCGATAGCTAGCTTGCCTTCTGGCAAGAGTTTCGTATCGGCCACGGTCTGCATCGTGGTAGTTAACGCTTCAGACAGCGGTGGGCCCAGGCCGGATTTATAAATCTTCTGAATGAATCCTAAGGTGTGCAAAAATCCCGGACTTTTGCCTATCCATTGATTCGTCTGGTAATTGTACAAGTTGTTGCCTGTACCTGCGAGTAACAGTTGGAACCCCCACAAGGACGACGCCTCGCCTAACGGAATCCCGGAGTACACATTAAATGGAATCACTTGCGGATCCTTTTTCTTAATCAAGCTGGCCACTTGTAACACTTGAGCCCACGTTTTCGGATGCCAATGCGTCGGAAGTCCAACCTTCTTGAAGATGTTTTTATTATACCAAAGGAAGCCGTCGCCGGTTCGGTAGGGAACGCCCCACACCTTGCCGTTATACGTGGTAATTTGCTTCATCGGTGCATAGAACTTCTTCCACTCGGGCCACTGCCGAACATTGGGCGTTAAGTTTCGCAGGTATCCACCGCTCGAATCGGAGCCAATCAAAAAGGTATCTTCCATCACGACGTCAGGACTGGTGGAAGTGGCGCTTTGCAAAAGATCCAGCTTCGTGTAATAGTTTGCCTCGCTGGCAATGACTTCCTGGAGTTGTACCTTTACCCCAGGATGTCGCCGTTGAAATTGGACGGCCACCCGGTGTAGCCAGTCTCCCGTGGGATTCGACGTCGATCCCGTTTGAAAAAAGTATACCACCTTCACGACCTTGGACGCAGGGTGCCCCACCGGAGCAAGTCCCGTAACGCCCAGAGTCATGACCGCACTGGTCATAACCCAGAGTGCACTTCGATGCCTGACATTCACTCTATATCGCTCCTCTCCTCAGTTCACCGACTCGAACCTCGCGTAGCAATCGCTTGTGCACCACCTCCCTTCCTCTGGCGCCGCTCGATGTCATCCTTTCACGCCTCCCACATTGACGGTCTGTCCGAATCTACCTCCACTGAGTAAATACAGAATCACCACCGGAATCGCGTATAAAATGGAAAACGCCGCTAAGTGGCCATAGTTCACCAGCCCGGCGGCACCAAAGAACGTATACATGGTGACCGCTGCTGGAAACTTGTTGGTCGTGGTCAAGAGAATGAAGGGCACGTAAAAATTTCCCCACGCTGCCACCACGTTCAAAATCAGGACCACCAGCAGGCCAGGCCGGGCCAGCGGCAAGATGACGCGAAAGAAGGCCTGAAGTTTCGTGCATCCGTCCACCCATGCGGCTTCTTCTAAGGCCGGATCGATCGTATCTAAGAAGGTTTTAATGAGCCAAATACTCACGGGAATGGCCAACGCGGCGAGAACGAGGAGCACGGCCAACCGCGAGTTCAGCCAATTT
The DNA here is from genome assembly GCA_021820645.1 of Bacillota bacterium. The sequence goes on along the minus strand of JAKADJ010000377.1, from coordinate 1,262 downwards.
AACCGGGAATACATCTCGAACAACGGCACCATCAAAGACGTCACTGGAAGGCCCGTAATGAACAGAATCGTGAGCATATAGACGAGGCGGCCGCGAAATCGAAATCGTGACAAGGGATAGCTGGCTAGGGCTCCGAGAACGGTTGCAAGACACGCAGAGCCAAAAGACATATACAAGGAGTTGCCAAAAGATCGCCACATTCCAGCTTGGTGACTCACGGCGCTAAAATTTTGAAAGGTCAGCCGCGCGGGTGGAGTCCATGCCAGTGTAGACGTCGGGGAAAACGCGGTCACGACCATCCAAATAAGCGGGAGCCCAAAGAACAAGGCCAGCATCACAATCCCCACCACTTTGCCCAAGGTTCGCACTCCAATGGACGACACCATCGTGTTCTCTCCCTCACCCATCTTGTCGGCCAACCAGGCGTAGATACAAAAGCGACAGTATACCGGAAAGGACCAAAAGCACCAGGGACAGGGCCGTACCGTACCCTAGCTCGTAAAATGAGAAGGAGTTCTGATACGTAAACACGGTTAGGACATCCGTTTGGAATAAGGGCCCGCCACCCGTCAAAATAAAGATCATGGTGAAGTCGGCCAACGTCCACAAGGTAACCAGTACCAAGGTCGTCGCCAAAGCATTGCGGATGAGGGGCAGGGTGACGCGCGATAACATCGTCAAACCTCGAGCGCCATCGACTCGCGCGGCTTCGGTTAATTCCTTGGGAATGGACTCAATGGCGGCGCCCAGCACCAACATCGAAAACGCGGCACCCTTCCACGCATGCGCCAGGATCACAAACAGCATGGGATCTTTGTATAACCACGGTTGGCTAGAGATGCCGAAGAGCCGCACAAAAGCGTCCAACAGCCCGCCGGGGGACTGAAGAAACGCAGACCAGACAAACGCTCCCACAATTTCTGGAATCACCCACGCCAGCACGACTAACACGACTAATGACTGCCGCACCCACTTGGGAACGGTTCTTAAAAACAACGCGGCAGCCAATCCAAGTCCAACCTGGCCCAACAGCCCGCCTCCGACCAGGTATTCGAGCGAAGCCCGGATACTCTGCCAAAACTGCGAGGACGTTACCATCGTGACAAAGTTGGCGAACCCCACAAACTGCGGATGCACGGCCAACGGTCCGGTTAACCCCGCGTCGGTAAAGGACAGGAGGAATGTCAACACGACGGGCGTACCGATGAAAATGCCGATGAGGGCCGTGGCTGGCGTGAGGAATGCCAGCGTAACCCAAACGT
>JAKADJ010000376.1:2102-3147 GCA_021820645.1 Bacillota bacterium | reverse complement strand
TGTACGAGGAATGGGCCGAACGGTGGCGGGCGCTGGGGGATCCCACGCGATTGCATATTCTGCGTCTGCTGAGCGTGCGGGATGCCTGCGTGTGTGAGCTCGCGGCGTTGTTGCCCATTAGCCAGTCGGCAGTATCGCAACATCTGCGGAAGCTCAAATATGCGGGATTTGTCCGGGATTATCGTGAGAAGTCGTGGATTTTTTATGCGCTGCGCCCGGACATTTCCCCAGCCATCACCCATTTACTGCAGGAGTTGCCGGTCCCGGCGGCCGAGGCCACGTGGCTTCGGAACCACCAGGTCGGGACCTCCTGTTCCATCGCCGCGGTCGATCCGGCGGATGACGCTATCGGGATGTCCGAATGATGGAGACGCGGCGAGGAAATCTGCGGATGGCGGAGGCGGGACGCCTGGCCTGTTTTTGGTGGTGTTGGTTCTGATCATTTTTGCGTGTGGAGACGCCTGCGCAGTGACCGTTCCCAAACTCGGCATTTTGGCGCACATCGGGGAGGAGGTAGCGCAACACATCAGTCAGGATCCTGGGTTTATCCGCATGAGTTCCGACGTGGAACGGATGGATCCTATTGTGGACTGCATTGGGGATACGGGCAATAACCAAGCATTCTACATCAGCTCCAACACGCAGCGGGAATCGGGAAATTTTCCGCAGTGGGCATATCCCATACCTGTTGAGACTTTAATATAGAGACATATTTTTTCGCACCAAGGGCAAGGTCCCTCCTTGGGGATTGCCTGCTGCGCCGATTTCTTTGCGGAATTGTTGGGAAAAGAGGTGTAAACATGAGCACAAGGTCCGCGGAGGAATGTGTCATAAGCACCTCTCTTTTCCTTGTCGCGCAGACTGGGGCACACCCGATTAATTATGTTGGGATTCGTCAGGCACCGGTTTCGCAATCGAATGTTGGTGTTCGTGTCCGGTCGGGGTTAGAGCATGTTGATGGAAAGACGGTCGGCGACGAGATTTGCCGCGATGACGCTCCAATTGGGCAGGCGACCTCGCATCAGGAAGAACATCGACTTGTACA
>JAKADJ010000376.1:0-2092 GCA_021820645.1 Bacillota bacterium | reverse complement strand
TTTCAAGTAGTACGGGACGGGGCCGGCCTTCATGGTTTCAACCTGACCGCCATACCAGGCATTCGAGCGAATGAAGAAACCTTGGCGCGGTCCCATGATGCCAAGACAGTCAAACAAGGGCTGATAGAGTGGTGCCCTATGGTGGGCCGGAATGCCCCCGACGTCCTGCGCGATCTGCCAGGCCACCACGTCGGATTGGAGGTGCGCAAGATATCCCAACTTCGGCACAGTCGCGGCGGCAGCGTCACCGACGGCGAACACATGAGGGTAGCGTGGGTTTCGCATCCGCTGGTCGGTGATGACAAACCCGCGGTCATCCGAGATGGGCAACCCTTTCAGAAACGTGTGGGGAACCCAATCGGGTAGGACAATGGCGAGTTCTGCCTCAGCTTGCTGGCCATTGATAAACCGCACTCCGTCTGCGGTGACGGCTGCCACGTCGAGGATATTCGGCAAAAACCGGTACCCTTTTTGTCCAGCTATTTCTACGAGTTTGGCGGCTGCTTTTGCGCCGATTTCCTTAGCGAAGGTGGTGTCGGGGGTGAAGAACGTGATTCGATTCCCGTTCGCGCCTCGACGCGTGAGCCAATTCCCAAGCGCGAAAACTGTCTCCACAAGCGGGCCTTCACAAGCGGCAGAGGCGGTGGGGATCCAATGGTCGAGTGCGGTTCCTTGGTGAAACCGCGCTGATCCGATGACTATCGGTCCGCCGCGATACTGGTGGTGCAAAAAATACCGCAAGCGGTTGGCATGAAACGTATCGGTTAAGGTCTGTCCGTATGCGGAAAATCCCACAATAGCTTCGTAGGCCAATCGACTGCCAAGGGCGATAATTAAATAGTCATAGGTTATTGTCTGATCCGACTGTCCGGGCCGTTCCTCCAGAGCTACACGGAGCCGGTTGCGTTCCACATCAATTTCGCGCACTTCGCCCAACAGAAAGTGCACCCCGTCTCTGACCAGGGCGCGATTGATGGGCATGTGCAAAGTTGCGGCTGGATCCCTGTCGGCCAAGACTTCCGACAGTATGTTAGGAGTGAAAAGGAGGTAGGATTTTCGGTCGATTACCGTGACATCCACGAGGTCTCTTGCATAACGGCGAATTTTCTGTGCTGTTTCCAAACCAGCAAAACTTCCCCCGAGAATGAGCACACTCGGGTTTTTGGAAAAACTTAGGGTTATCGGACGATCCGTGGTGAGTTTCTGAAGAAACCCGTCGACCTCCCTTGCCAACCCATTCAGATCTTGATTGAGCGTGCGGAGCAGCGCTTGGTTCACGGAGGAATAACTCCTTTGCCGAATTGTCAGTCGTCACATATATAGAGAGTTTCCCGGTCGGGAAAGCCATATACGCTTAGGAGCTGTCGGTCAATTCTCCAAGGGACTTTCAGACTGCCACGCAGTTGGGGCGAGCCTAGCAAGACCACCTCCGAATCGTCTCGTCGCCTGCGCGAGCGGACATTGTGCCAGGCGGTGTCGGCGCTGACTGTCGCCATTAATCCAGGACTGGACTGGTGCCCGGGGGTCCAACAGCGGGAACCGGCATTGTGAGTCCCTTGATCTGCTTCCCAATGCGGTTGAGGGGCATCTGGGGTATCGGCTTTGAGGAACCGATGTGGGTGATCTGGAATGACCTCCATCCGCATGCAGTTTCCCACCATTTTTTTGAAGCATTTTGTTGCTGAATTAGGATCGTTAGTATCGTGTCGGCCGCGGAGTGGGCCAATACTGTATTACTGTATTGTCAGCAGTAAATACATAAAGTAACATGGAACCTGAATGGAGGTGGGTCAATGATATTCCCTTGGATTTGGCACGATCTGGTTCTATCGGCGTTGGAAGAGGACGTAGGGGTCGGAGACATCACTACCGAGGCAATTTTTTCTCCAGAGAGCCGCGGCTCCCTTCTGTTTTGTGCGCGCCACGACTTGATCGTATGCGGCACGGCGGCCATTGCAGAAACCTACCGCCAGATCGATCCCCAGGTTGTGGTCGACATTCAGGCCGAAGACGGTTTGGCGCTTGGGCCCGGAGGTGTCATCGCGCGTGCGACGGGGCCGAGTCGTGCTCTGTTGACCGGTGAGCGGGTAGC
>JAKADJ010000375.1 GCA_021820645.1 Bacillota bacterium | reverse complement strand
GTTTTAATTTCTCGTATCTCCCCCTTAGCGGGACCCGGCTTGGCTCTCTTCTCGGCGGTAGTGACGGGCATAAGACCCTTCATCGTAGGGTAGCCACTCTTCGGTCGTCCATCCCCTTCGGGTTGCAACGCGTCGGCCCCTTCGCACCCGCCGCCAAGCACGCACCGCCGCCATGGCGTTATTCCATCCGTGGCGGATGCGCGTCCCACTCCGATATCGATCACTCGCGATAGGCACGTCATTGCGGATGGTCCACCCGCGCCGCGCCACCAATACCGCGAGTTCCTGGGCACAGCCGTAGTAGAGCGGATCGAAATAGGGCAGGATATCGGCCACCACGGCCATTTTCATGGCGCGAAATCCACATTCGACGTCCCGATAGGGATAGCCACTCCAGAGTCGCGCCCACCGGGTCAGTCCGAAGTTCCCCACGCGTTTGACCCAGGGGTATGCCCTAAACGAACGCTTACCAAGCGACAGGGCCACAGAGTCATTCAGGATGGGAGCAATGAGGTGAGGGATGTCGCCCGCTTCATGCTGTCCGTCAGAATCCATCGTAATAATAATGTCATCGGGTGCGATCCGTCCTCGGGTGAATCCATCCCACAGAATCGAAAATCCGGTAATTAGCGCGCCGGACATGCCCAGGTTTGTACGATGACTCACAAAGAAAAGGGTGTCGTGCTGGAGCGCATAGGTTTCTAGTAGTTGCCTGGTGGTGTCGGTGGATCCGTCATCAACCACGAGAATTTGGTCAACAAAAGGCTCCGCCCGGATGATCACCCCAATCACAGTCTCGGCCTCGTTATATACCGGCAACAGCAAAATCTTCCGTGGGGTCATCCCTCAGTTCCCTTCTATATTGTTACCCCTGGCCTCGGTCCCTTTGGTTTCAGAGTAACCGGGGAAAACATAGAAGGAGAACTTTTAAGCCGTATTAACGGGATCCGGTCATCACCCGGCCGTCTTTCAGCCGGATCCCTTCGGCGTAATCCAAGGGGGCCGCATAAGATAAAAAGCCATAGCGGTCCGCATCTTGGCCAAAACGCAAAAGTCTTTGGGACACGGCCAATGAATTTCCGGGGATATGGCTCAACATAAAGTTCACCCATCCGCGTTCTTGTGAGGCGCGACCCAGAAAATCTATCATGGCCTGTGCCCAAGGTTGGGTGAGCACGTCCGGGGTCAGATCGCCTTCCCAGCATACGCCGTCAATGTAGGGCGCGATCACGGGAACTAGTCTCCAGAGCCCGTTATTCACCATCAGGGGCCGATTGGGAAAGGAACGGCGGATGCCTTGCACCAGTTCGGCGGTCGCCGGGACCAGCCACCCCTGATGCTCCGCCAGCTGTTCATCCTCGACATCGCCTAAGGTGTCGAGGAAGAGCCCGTCCCACCCCCGCCGGTACAAAGATTCGGCCTGTTGATACATATACTGCTGCCAAAGCCGCGAATCCGGTCGCGCAAGCCAATTGCCGAACGGTTGCTTCACCCACCTTTTGCCCTGGACAGTGATGAAATCTTGGTCTCGAAGGTGGGCGACCGGCGCTCGCCAGGGCGGCACTTCGAGCACACTCAGGTACGCCATAGTCATGACGTGGGCCGCTTGTAACTGGCGATGATGAGGGGTGGTCCATCCCTCTGGTTCAAGCACCGCAATATCATAGGTGTCAATCCCGGATAGCGGTCCGCGGCCATAATAGACCACGAACGATCGCCCCGTAATACGAACGCCGGTATTCGCCACTGGTATCGTTCCTTTCTGGTCAAATCGGGGCTTGGGGATGGATGCCCGCATCGCTGTACACTCGCAGCAATAAATCCACAACGCTTGGATCTAGTTGCCGGTCGGCCAATTGCTGCACGTCGTAGAGAGCCCGCTCCACCGGGAGCCCTTGCCGATAACTGCGGTGAGAAATCCGTGCCACGAATTGCTCGGCCGTAGCCAATAGCCGGCCCTCTTCCGAAATTTCTTCGCCTTTTAATCCTCCTGGGTATCCTAGCCCATCCCACCGTTCATGGTGTTCTCGAACGGCGCGCGACACGACAGCGGGCAAAATGGATTCAGGAAGCCCCGAGAGCAGATCGGATCCGACGCCCGGATGCTGTTGGATGAGTGCGCGCGATTGTTCGGCGAGATTGCCCCGCTCTAACGTCAGATCTAAGGCCACGGTCACCATGCCCACGTCGTGAAGGCGTCCGGCCATCTCCATCCGCTCCACCCGCATCGCATTCCACCCCGTCTTCATCGCCAAACGAGCGGCCAGGCGAGCCACTTGTTCATGGTGACCGTTATTGTAAGGATCCGCCCCATCCAAAAGATTTGCCGCGGTGAAAAGAGAGTTTAGATAGTTTTTTGCCGTGGTCTCGGCAAATCCTCGGCTCGCCAAAGATTTTTCCAAACTCTGTGCCAAGTACCGGATGGTGTCCTCTAACGACGACGAGTGTGCTACCGGATCCGCCGAAGCAAAACACAAAAGACCGGTCGCCCCATTCTGGGCGTTAATGGGCACGGCCAGCAGTGACTGAAAGCCGAGAGCTTGGATGGTTTCTGGCATCCCATTCATGTCCCACACGGCAAAGCGATGGCCGCTAGCCGCGCGATATAACGCATCGGGACTTAAACGTTCTAGAAGCCGTAGACCGAGCCCCGTCTCCCAAATCGTCTCGATACGAAGCGTGTCATCCCATACTGCCAGGTAGCCATCGGTGCTTTTCACCACGCCCGATCCCAATGTCGCCAAGAGTCCCATGAGATACGGGATTTGCCACAAGAGATTCTGCTGGGCACGCTGTACCTCCTTCAAGGCCGGGAGCGGCTCGGCATCCCCTCGCATTCCCAGCTGGGTAATTAAATCGAGGAGAGGGGCTAAGGATTTTAGCCAGCGTCGGATCTTTTCCCGATCGGCGTCGTTCAGTCGTAATTTCGCATCGGCAGCTACGCGTAGCACCACTTTGTGGCCAAAGCCAATGTGCCAGACCTGGTCCGCGTCCTTGTCAATAAGCCACGGATCACTCAAGGGAGAAATGGTTAACGGAACCGTCCGAACTCCAGCACCTAAAACCAGACCCGCATAATTGGGTCCAACCGTGGCAATCCCGGTAGCAGCCCGTGTCACTTTCAGCGTGAGTTCGCCACCCTCATCATCGCCC
>JAKADJ010000374.1 GCA_021820645.1 Bacillota bacterium | reverse complement strand
AAGACAAGGCGAACAGGAAATCGTTCCATGACAGTAAGAAGCCCAGGATGGCCGCCGTGAAGATACCGGGCATGGCGATAGGGAAAAATACCTTCAAAATGGTGGCCGGAATCGAAGCCCCATCGACCATCGCCGCCTCTTCAATGTCAATCGGAATCTGACTAAAAAAAGCGGTCAAAATCCAGGTGGTAATGGGCAGCGCCAAGATGAGATACGGAATGATAAGACTTTGATAGGTGTTGAGCCAATGCAGATGCCGGAATACTAAAAACAGTGGACCCACCATGGCAATTTGAGGAAAGAACGACACCAACAAAATAAAGCCGAGGATAAGCGTTTTGCCGCGAATCGGCATCCGCGCCAACCCGTAAGCCGCCATGGCGCCCACTACGACGGAGATCAGGGTGGCCGAGGCGGCCACAAACATACTATTGAGAATCGGCCTAAGAAAGTTTTCTACGGCAAAAATCGCATGATAATGGACCCAAGTCCACCCGGTTGGAAAAAGGCTCGAGGTCGGTTGGTTGAGGGCCAAGCTCGACTCCATCGACGATTTGAACACCCAATAAAACGGGAACAACGAATACACGATAATAACCGTCACCAGGGCCGCAAAACCGGTCTTGCCATACCAGGTTCTCATGACATGAACCCTCCTCGTTGCCGCAGCACCTTCACATAGAGGGCGGCCAACACTAGTGCCAAAACGGTAATCAGCACCGCGACCGCGGCGCCCATGCCGAAATTCAAATCGACCAGATACTTGTACCAATCGTAATAGGCGATGACCTCCGTGCTTTGCCCCGGGCCCCCACCCGTGAGCACGTACACGGCATCAAAGACCAAGAGCGCGCTCAGGGTGCGAAAGATTAACGCCACCATAATCGCCGGTCGCAAGAGCGGCAAGGTCAAACGACGAAAAGCCTGCCAGGCATTGGCTCCGTCGATGCGAGCACTTTCGTAAATTTCTTGCGGGATAGTCTGCAAACCGGCTAGAAGCAGGAGCGCGATAAAGGGGGTGTTCTTCCACATGTCGCTAAGAATAATCGGGACCCAGGCCAAGGTCGGTGAATTAAACCAGACCAGGTTCCCGCCCGGCAAATGCAATGCATGCAGGGCAAAGTCGACAAATCCGGAACGGGTGTCAAAAAACATCCGCCATAATAACGCGGCCACTGCCGTCGGAATGGCCCAAGGGATTAAGATGGAGGCTCGAACTAAACCGCGTGCCTTGAACTTCTGGTGGACCACCAGGGCTAAGATGAGCCCGACCACAAATTCAAGAGCCACGGACACCACAGTAAAGAAGCCGGTGCGCGCCAGATCCGCCCAAAAGTTTACGTCGCTTAAAATCTGCCGATAGTTGGCCAAACCCAAAAAGTGCTGGGTACCGGGCTCGGTTAACACATCAAAATGGGTCGACAATACCAGGTTATAAAGTAAAGGGTACAGAGAAATCAAGGCTAAAATTAGAATCGCGGGGGTGACCAACAAATACCCGATCCGTTTCTGCGACGCCCGATAGGACGGGCGTCGCAGAGGGCGGGGGGTAGGCGCCGGAGTTGGTCGGGTCGCTACTTTAGCCGCCATTTTTCAAAATCGCCTGGACCGCAGTTTGGGCCTGATCGAGCGCCTTCTTGGGCGTCAATTGACCCGAATAGGTGGCGGATAAGGCTTCTTGGATTTTTGCCGAAATCTCCGGATAAAGCGGTGTCACCGGGCGCGGCGTAGCGTACCGATACACGGTTTCTTCCTGCTTGAACCACGGCGCTGTCTTCAGCAAGGAAGTGGTGTACGCATCAGTTCGTGCCGGTGGATCGCCTGAGATGAGGGCCCGATGGGTCATGGTCGATGCGGACGTCAGATATTGGACCAATTCCCAGGACTGCTTGGGATACTTGGTATTCTTATTAATCACCAGACTATCACCGCCGAGGGAGGCGGTGGGTTTCCCGTTTTGAACCGGAGGCGGAACAAATCCGACTTGGCCTTTGACCGCCGAGCCCGAGGCTTCGGCCAACGGATAGAGGTAAGGCCAATTGGTGGCAAACACCGCGTCGCCCGATAAAAACGCGGTTTGCACGTTGCCCTCTTCCCAAGTCGTCACAGATTGTGGGCTTAATCCCGATTTAATCGCGTTGTTAAGCCAGGTCAGGGCCGCGATATTTTGCGGTGAATTGAGGACCGGTTTTCCTTGAGCGTTTAGAAAACTGCCGCCGAAACCTCCCGAGACATCCTGAAAGACCGTTACCGCTCCCTCATACTTGGCGCCTTCAAACGCCAGCCCAATCAACTTTGAATTTTTAGCCATCGCCGATTTGGCATCGGCGGTGAGTTGGGCAAACGTCGTGGGCGGAGTCTTAACCAAGTTAGTGCGGTAATAAAGCCCTTCCACATTAATAAACCAGGGCATGGCATAAAGTTTCCCTTGATAGACCCCAGATTTAACCATGCCGGGGAAAAATGCGGACAGCTTGGGATGGAACTGGTTCAACGGCAAAATCCATTTGGCGGCGGCAAACGTCGCCGGCCAAATCACATCCGACGTGATCACGTCGGGCGTCGACGATCCTGAGGTGAAATCGTTTACCAAGGATTGATACGCATTGTTCGAGGAGGCAGATAGGGTTTCGATTTTCACGTGGATGTGGGGATGAAGTTTTTCGAATGCGTTCACGGCGGCCGTCGTGGCTTGAGCTTCGGTGCCAAGGCCCTGGGTCGCAAACACTAAGGTCACATTTTTCCCTTGCGCACTGGCGGCCGATCCGCAGCCGGCCAGCGTAGTCGCTAACAAGGCGGCACTTAGGACTCCCATGCCGCTCTTCCGAATCTTGGTTAAGTCGCGCACGTTTTATCCTCCCTTAGAGTAATGGATGATTGGCCAGTGGATTCTCTGGATTAGAGAAGCCATTCCTCCTTAGATGTGTGAACATGCCGGCATCGAAAGACTAGTGCGGGAATATTTAGATAAATCCCGAGATGTTATCGCCCTGAAGTATTTTCCCGTTTCGCATAGAATTCGGGCCACCATGTGGTAATTCTAGGGATAGTATGTCATATTATTCCCATCAATTCAAACGTTTCACTGAATCGTTTCACTAAATTTTTGGAGTGGTGCCCGATGGCCCCCGAATCACGCTCGATTGGGATCCT